>CAJOMI010000019.1 GCA_905235545.1 uncultured Lachnospiraceae bacterium
TCTGTCTCCGGCGTAATGGTACTAAATTCGTGTTATACACTCATTAAGTACCAACGCCTGCGCCAAGGTCTGCTTATGGAATCTATATAATATGCACAATAGTTTCAAGTTTAATAGGGGAGTTTCGCAATCGCCTAAAGAATGATATTGAAAGAGAGGAATCAGAATTATGATAGTGGAACCAAGAGTAAAAGGATTTATCTGTACGACTGCACATCCGACCGGATGCGCGAAGAATGTGGAGAATCAGATTGCTTATGTGAAAAAGCAGGGAACCTTTGACGGACCGAAAAAAGTATTGGTGATCGGTGCCTCAACCGGTTATGGCCTTGCATCCAGAATCACGGCTGCATTCGGTATGGGAGCGGCAACAATCGGCGTGATGTTTGAAAAAGAAGCTACCGGTAAGCGCACGGCGACACCGGGATATTATAATACAAAGGCATTTGAGGAGGCGGCAGCAAAGGAAGGACTTTATGCAAAATCTTTTAACGGCGATGCCTTTTCGGCAGACGTAAAGAATGAAGTGATCAAGACGATCAAAGAGGATCTCGGACAGGTTGATCTGGTCATTTATTCGCTTGCAGCACCGAGAAGAACAACGGCAGACGGTATAACCTACTCGTCCAGTCTGAAGACCACCGGAGAGCCGTTTACCCAGAAGAATTGGAATCTGAAAGACAATACGATTGGAGAGGCTACCATTGCAGTGGCAACAGAGGAAGAGATTGAGGGGACCGTGAAGGTCATGGGTGGTGAAGACTGGATCGACTGGATCGATGCATTGGTGGAAGCAGATGCCATTGCAGATGGTGCCATTACAACCGCTTATTCCTATATCGGTCCGAAACTTACCTATCCGGTTTATCATGAGGGAACCATCGGAAGGGCAAAACAGCATTTAAGAGAGAGCGCTGATGTGATCACAGGGAAGCAGGAAGCAAAGGGAATTCGGGCATATGTATCGGTCAATAAGGCCCTGGTCACCCAGGCAAGTTCCGCGATTCCGGTTGTCCCACTCTATTTTGCGGTGCTATATAAGGTTATGAAGGAAAAAGGAATTCATGAGGGATGTATTGAACAGATGAATCGCCTTTATAAGGAAAAGGTGTTCGACAAAGACGGTGTGATTCTTTCAGAGGACGGAATGATCCGCATGGATGACTGGGAGATGCGTGAGGACGTGCAAAATGAAGTGATGGAGATCTGGGAGCAGATCAACAGTGATAACATATTGGAACTGTCTGATGTGGATGGATACTGGGAAGATTTTTATCACATGTTCGGATTTAAACTGGATGGTGTGGATTATACGGTAGATGTAGAGGTGTGAGAGTAAGGGGACAGGGATGAAGTATTACACACTGAATCAATACTTAAAGGATACCTTTGGAGAAAAAGTGTATAAAATTGCACTGGATGGTGGTTTTACCTGTCCGAACAGAGACGGTAGTCTGGATACAAGGGGATGTATTTTCTGCTCGGGAGAGGGTTCCGGCGAATTTGCAGGAAACAGACGGGAAACGATCACCGAACAGATCGAAAAGGGAAAGGAAAGAGTTTCAGCAAAGATCAAAAACGGGAAATATATTGCATATTTTCAAGCGTTTACCAACACTTACGGACCGGTCGATTCTTTGAGAAACCTGTATGAAGAGGCAATCAGACATCAGGATATTGTTGCCCTTTCCATAGCCACCAGACCGGATTGTCTGCCGGATGAAGTCTTGGAATTGTTACGGGAACTTAATCAGATCAAACCGGTCTGGGTGGAACTGGGCTTGCAGACTATACACAAAAAGACGGCAGATTATATTAGGAGAGGATATGATCTGCCGGTATTTGAGCGTGCGGTAAAACAACTGAAGGAAATTGGCATAACGGTCATTGTACATGTGATTCTGGGTCTGCCCGGTGAAACGTTTGATGATATGAAAGAGACGGTTCGCTATGTCGGAGAAAGTGGAGTGGATGGTATCAAATTGCAGCTTTTACATGTGATCCGGGGGACAGATCTGGAAAAGGAGTATGCGGCCGGCAATTTCCGTACGCTGGAGATGGAGGAATATGTCAATCTGGTGGCAGATTGTATCGCACTCCTTCCACCGGGTATGGTGATTCACAGAATGACCGGTGACGGTGATAAGCGAACGCTGGTTGCACCGCTTTGGAGTGCGGATAAGAAGCGGGTGCTCAATGCCCTGAATAAAGCCTTGAGCTAATAGATGCGATATGATATAATCACATATGTTAGATGCTTCTAACTTGATTGACAATTTACGATGAAGAAAAGAGGAAATAAAAGATGGCTAAAAAAATAGGAAGAAATGATCCGTGCTGGTGCGGAAGCAACAAGAAGTATAAGACCTGTCATATGGCGTTTGATGATAAGATATGGAGCATGGCGATTCAGGGACACGAGGTTCCGTCTCATGATCTGTTAAAAAATGCAGAGCAGATCGAGAAGATCAAAGAGAGTTGTAAGATCAATATTGCAGTGCTGGATTATATTGAAGCAAATATCAAAGAGGGAATGAGTACGGCAGAGATCGATAAGATCGTCTATGATATGACAACCGATATGGGAGGTATTCCGGCACCGCTTAACTATGAGGGATATCCGTATAGTGTATGTACATCAGTCAACGATCAGGTTTGCCATGGATTTCCTTCAAAGGATGTGATCTTGAAATCCGGAGATATCATCAACGTGGATTGTTCTACGATATTAAATGGTTATTTTTCCGATTCATCGAGAATGTTTTGTATCGGAGAGGTCAGCGAGGAGAAGAAACGTCTGGTACAGGTGACAAGGGAATGTGTGGAAAAAGGCTTAGATGAAGTAAAACCTTGGGGATTCCTGGGGGATATGGGACAGGCGGTTCACGATCATGCTTACGAAAACGGATATACGGTTGTCCGGGAGATCGGAGGACATGGTGTGGGATTGGAATTCCATGAGGATCCATGGGTCGGATACAATTCCAGACGGGGTGAGGAGATGCTGTTGGTGCCGGGTATGATCTTCACCATTGAGCCAATGGTTAATATGGGTAAGGTGGAAATCTTTACCGATCCGAAGAATGAATGGGAAGTTTATACGGAAAGCCTTCCGCACAGTGGGAGATCATGGTACTGGTGACGGAAGACGGACATGAGGTGCTTTGCTGGTAAAAACAAGACGAGAAAGCAGGCAAGTTATTAGTCGGGTTAATTAGAAACCTCAGCACTAGCATTATAATGTGTAATTCTTTGTTATATAATTAACTTCCATTGATAAAATGATATAACGAGAGTTTATATGGATGTTCCATCATTTTCGATCCTGTCGATGATCGACATAACGGGTAAGTGTGTTGGAACTGCTTAATTGGATATTTTTCTTTAATTTTTTCAAACTCTTCCGACCTCCTAAGTAGAATGATCCTGCAACAGCAAATATGCCGACAGACAGTGAAAAAGAATCGATGTCCAGATATTCCGGGGAGATCAAAAAATGCATACACGGTATCAGGAAAAGAGTGATGACAGTTCCCACCAACAAAAAGAAGGTCTTTGCTCTTTTTTTGTCGATTGGAACACTGCCAAGAATTTTCTCAGTCTGACCGTTTACCAGAATGGTATAGGGAATATTTTCGTAGCGAAAAGTCACAAACCATGCAGGAAACAGGGCATATTCCCTTTTTTTAATTTCAATTTTCGGATCAGATTTTATGGCAGATACTTCCTTTGCAAAGATGGATTGCGTTATGCTGTCATTAAATAACTTCATTGCTCGCAGAGTCGCTAGTGCATCCAGCTGATTCGGATCTACATCGCGGAAATCCGTATAAAATCCGGAAAGATATTCCGGGCTGAACGGTACCATTTTTAGGGTATAATATGGTTCTAATCGCTGCGAAATCGTATTATTCAACTGTATAGAAGCATCCACAGCGATATTGGTAAAATCACATTCAGCTTCCCGTTCATAGTAGCGAATTTGGGGAGTATTTGTCGATTGAATCGACATGTGTTTATAACGGGAACCGTATGTCTCGTGTTTGATCTTACCCTGAAGTAATTGTCGATCGTAATAATGGATGTCATACAAATAGTAAGGAATATAAATTCCTATGACACGATCCGGTTTTAAATTCGCAAGATCATCCGGAACGAACTCTCCTTTTTTAGTAAAGGTATCCTGGATAAGTGAGATAGCACGTTCTTTTGTGACGGTAAAAGGAATGATATATTTGGGCCGAATGGTTGTGGCTATCCGGCTGAATATAACAGTCGGCTGTCCGCAATAAGCACAAAAAGTAGAAACTTCTTCTTCGCTTACTGCGATTTCGGCAGCACATGAACTGCAGGTATAGATTCGACATTCCATAGAATCTTCTGAAGATGCGTAGCTGGTTTCCCATTTGGGAGTGCTTGAAAGGGTTTGTATGTTTATATCCGGCTTCGTTTCCTGAAGTGGAACGGTTGTGGTCTTGTTTTGAAGTTCGTAGGTTTCATAGGTGTTGTTGCAGTTATCGCATTTCATCTTTCCGGATTCGGGATCGTATATCAAAGCTGCGCTACATGTGGGGCATTTATATATCATGGGAAACTCCTTTTTGTAATTGAATTATTTCAAATACCAATGATGATATGGATTTGAATGATAGTCGGCTTTATTGATCATATGCAATGGACAAGATGTGTAAAAATCCCCTTCGATATTGCCGTAGTCATTAGATCTGGTAATACGTTCGATTGTGATCATCAGACTGATAGAAAAACCGCTAACACATGCCAGTAAGATAGCAATTAATATCATAATAGTTTCACTCCTGTCTTTTTGTAAAAAATAACCATCAAATATTATTTACTATATCATGTGTATTGGAAAAAGTCAAAGAAATGAGCGGTGTCCGTCAAACCTACGTATTGTTACAAGCGGAACCCAAAATCCCAATAAGCATGTTGTAGGATGCTTTCAATCGTGGAAAAGGATTGAAATAATCGGTACAAGGTGGTATTGTGATAGTATAAAAGATTAAGTTAAGGAAGGGAAAAGCAGGCTGAATCCTATCAGTCTACACATGATGTTACAATGAGAAAAATTACAAAAATGATGGTTGCTGTTACAGCGATTTGTATGATAACAGGATGTGGAAATGCATCGACAGAAGAAACAAATACAACAGTATCCAATAATCAAGAGACGCAAGGAAAGGTTACAGAAGAACAGACAACAGACGAACAACAGGTGATCACAGTAACGGGTGAAGTGAAACCGGTAGAAGTTACATTTACAGATATCAAACTGGGAGATTCCTATGAACAGATTGCGGAAGAATATGGAGAGTGTCCTGAAAGTGATATCAAGGTATCGATGGCCGGGGGCAGCGAATACAATTATAAATGTGAATATCAGGAACATGAGGGAAATGTCAGTTTTGGATTTGACGGCGGCAATCAACTCATCTATATCCGATGGTCTTGTGAAGTGGAGGATGAAGATGCACTTAAGGAATTGGATCAGAATGTGACTGACGAATTGCAGGAGCTGTATGGTGATATGGCAGATACAAAGGCGGATAATGTATTTCGTTGGGATATAGACGGTGGTACCGTTATGATCACTCGAATGAATGTACAGGATCTAAAGTTATATTATTGTACTTATTATAGTTCTGCGTATGTGGATGCATTGCAGGCTGAGACGGCAAAAAAAGAAGAGTGATAACGGGAATCACTCTTCAGAGCAGGGCGTAAGATATGTAGACGGTGTATGTGAGACATTTTATCAATCCGTATTTTTTTTCTGGATCAGAAGATCAATAACTGCGATTACGATTATGAATATGGAAAAAAGAATGGTGGCAGGACGGGTAAGACTTTGACATTGCATATTATCCATCATGCAAAGACCGATCA
Source organism: uncultured Lachnospiraceae bacterium (assembly GCA_905235545.1). Taxonomy (GTDB): domain Bacteria; phylum Bacillota; class Clostridia; order Lachnospirales; family Lachnospiraceae; genus CAG-590. Next base: position 5,908 of record CAJOMI010000019.1, read on the forward strand.
CATTCTTTGGAAGGATTGCGGTGAAGAGTGCAGTCGGTATGATTGCAAGATCCATTCCGATCTTTGCCTGCGCTTTGACGAACAGATGAAAGATGGTGATTACTGTCAGGACAGCGGCAAGCCCGGTGATTGCATTTCCGGCCCAGTGGCAGGTCATCCATGAACCGTCGTCTTTTGGTCCGCAGGTCTTGAAAACGGTCAATATACCGATCAAGAAGATTATACTGACAAGGCAGAGAATGATCTCACTAACGCTGAATTTTTTATTTTTGTTTTCCATAATTGAAACCTCCTTATGATTCATAAAAAGTATTTTATAATTTTTATGGTTTCTTGTAAAGGTTTTTTATAGAAAACAGAAATCCGTTCTTATATTTTAAACAGTAAAAGGGGGTTTATATGCATACGGTATGTGGCAAGAATATAGGAAAAGGGATTGCGGTGGGGAAAATAGTATATTATCAACCAAAGCATTATATCATTGATGATTCCTATATTGAGGATACAGAGAAGGAACTTTTCAGATATGAGACTGCTGTGGAGGAGGCGGTAAGAAGGGAAAATGAATTATATCAAAAAGCATTGCAGACGGCGGGAAAAGAGAATGCAGAGATTTTTGCCGGACATGCCGTAATGCTTCGAGATGTGATACTTGAAGATGCGGTGCGGGAGATTATTGTGGGTCAGAGACGCAGGGCTGAATATGCGGTAAGCAGGGCATATAGTGATCAGGCCGCATTATTGGAGCAGATGGATGATCCTTATCTCAGAGAACGTAGTGCGGATATTGTTGAAATCAGGCAGGAAGTATTGGATATCCTTTCTGATCGGAACAGGGAAACGGATGAGGAGTCAGAACCATTTATTCTAGTGGCTGAAGATTTGCTTCCGGCAGATACGATGAAGTGGAATCAGAAGTTTCTGCGCGGTATTGTGGTAAAAGGAGGAAGCACTAACAGTCATATGGCAATTCTTGCGCGCAGTATGAATATTCCGGCACTTGTGCAGTGCAAGGAAATTGATGCGAATTGGGACGGTGACACGGCAGTAATTGACGGAGAACATGCACTTTTATATGTGAATCCGGATAAGGATTTACTGCAAACATTTGAAGAGAAACAAAAAGAAAAGTTGTCATGTGAGGAACAGTTAAAACGACTTATAGGTAAGGAGAATTTGACAATTGACGGAATCTCGATTTATTTATATGCCAACATAAAGAGCCCTGACGATATCGCCATGGTCAAAGAGAACGACGCAGGGGGAATCGGACTTTACCGCACGGAATTCCTCTATATAAACAATCAGAATTTTCCGACAGAGGAAGAACAGTTTGACGCGTATAAGACGGTTGCAGAGGCTATGTCCCCCAAAACGGTTGTGATACGGACGTTTGATATCGGCGCGGATAAACCGGCACCGTATATGAATCTGGCAAGGGAAGAGAATCCGGCAATGGGGTTACGGGCAATTCGAATCAGCCTTACACATCCGGACTTTTTCAAGACACAGCTGCGGGCGATTCTCCGCGCGGCTGCGTATGGAAAAGTAGCGGTTATGTTCCCGATGATCATCAGTGAGAAAGAACTGATTCAGGCAAAGGAAATGCTTGCGGAATGTAGGAGAGAACTGGAACAAGAGGGGAAAAAGACGGGCGATTGTCAGGTGGGAATCATGATCGAGACACCGGCTGCAGTTCTTTGTGCAGATGAACTGGCCCAAAATTGTGACTTCTTTTCCATCGGTACCAATGATCTGACCCAGTATTTACTTGCAATCGACCGGCAAAGTGATACGTTAGAGGCATTTGTTGACACGCATCATCCCGCAGTCCTAAGAGCGATCCGGATGACGGTGGATGCCGGACATAAGAATGGTATTCCGGTAGGCATCTGCGGAGAACTTGCTGCAGACAGAAGTCTTACAGAATTGTTTTTACAAATGGGGGTGGATGAACTTTCTGTGAATCCGAAAGAAATTCTCATCTTAAGAGATCAAATTCGGAAAACAGATTTGAGTCATGACAAATAGTATCTGATTGTAAATGAGATCCAAAGGATTAAAAGATATCAGATTTCATACCGTTAAGTAATCCATGAAAAGGTCCCTGCAGACAAGATGCGGGGATCTTTTTTGTTTTATAGGACACTTCGTCTTCTATAAAACTACTATGCTAAGTTTACCCTGCGGCTTTACCTTCACATCATAATTTTTACTTATCATTTTACATAAATTTTTTTTATTAAAGTGTTGACAATAGCAGATATACATGATATTCTTTACAACAGAACATAAACATACTAACCTTATAGGTTATATATGATATTAGAAATTATGTCAAAGAAAGGATGTAGATTTATGAGCAAAGAAGCATTACAAAAGGCAAAGGATTACACATTGTTTTCATTTACGGGTTACACACAGAAAGAATATCAGCCTTTTTATATTGAGAAGGCTGACGGGATCAGAGTATGGGATGATCAGGGAAAAGAATACATTGACCTGGGTTCCCAGCTTGTGAATGTCAATATAGGTCATAATAATAAGAATGTGATTAAGGCTGTGCAGGATCAGGTGGAAAAACTTGCATACGTTGCACCGAAGCATGCATTTGACAGACGTGGTGAATTAGGGGAGGTCATCATTGAGGAACTTGCTCCGAAAAACATGAGTAAGGTACTCTTTACACTCGGCGGTTCTGACGCCAATGAATTTGCGATTCGTTTTGCCAAGGCATATACCGGACGCGATAAGATCTTTTCCAAATATGAATCCTATCACGGAGGTACTTACGGTGCATCCAGTCTGACCGGTGAGCCGGACAGAGCATCTTTATTCCCGACAATTCCGGGATTTGTAAAGTTTGAGGCACCACATTTATATGGTTATGATATTAAGTTTGATTCAGAGGAAGAAGCAACCAGACATTTTCTGAACCGGTTAGAGTATCAGATCATTCAGGAAGGTCCGGATAAGATCGCCGCTTTATTTATTGAATCCGTAACGGGAAGCAACGGCGTATATCTCTATCCGAAGGGATATCTGAAAGGTGTCAGAGAAATCACCAAGAAATATGGAATTTTGATGGTTGCGGATGAAGTTATGGCAGGTTTCCTTCGTTCCGGAGAATGGTTCGCAATCGAGAGAGAAGAAGTAGAACCGGATATCATAACATTTGCAAAGGGTGTCAACAGCTCGTATGCTCCGCTTGGAGGCGTGATCATCAGCAAGGAGATTTCAGATTATTATGATGAGAATCCGTTTACTGCCGGACTTACCTATAATGCCCATCCGGTAGGAATCGCTGCTGCGATCGAGTGTATCAAAGAGTACAAACGGCTTGGTGTAAGAGAGCATGTTCTGGAACTGGAGCCTTATCTGAGAGAAAAATTGGCAGAACTGAAAGAGAAACACATCTCTGTCGGAGATGTCCGCTCAATCGGACTGTTCGGAGCAATCGAATTTTCATACAGCAAAGACACAAGAGATAATATTCAAAAGACACTGGATGGCAAGCCGTTCCTCAATACATTTCTTGCAAAACTCCGCGAGAATGGAATTCTTACCTTTGGTGGCGGTTCCCATATTCTTGTTGCTCCGCCGCTTATCATTACAAAAGAGGAATTGGATGAAGTATTCGACAAGCTGGATGAAAGTATAGCATTTGTCGATGAGATCGTGAAAGCAGGCAAACAGGAATAGATTTTTAGAAAAATATAATGGAAAGGAAGATTACTATGGCAAGATTTGACACAAAAAAACTTCATGCGGGTTATGATCCGAAAGATCATAATTATGCGGTTTCCGTACCGATTTATGCGACAACTGCATTTGAACTCGATACAGTACAAAGATCGGATGATATGTTCTCGTTTGATAGCTGGGATCCACTTTATACCAGACTTTCAAACCCGACAACAGATGTACTTGAGGCGAGATTGGTAGAATTACATAATGCAACCGCAGCGGTATCGCTGGCATCCGGTATGGCAGCCGTCACCTATGCTTTGTTAAATGTTACGGCCGGCAGCGGAAGAATTCTGGCTACACCGCGCCTGTATGGTGGTTCGATTGACAGCTTCACACAGGTATTTCGGGAAAACAATGTTAAATATGATATTGTAGAAGATCCGGATGATATTGAGAGCTATAAAAAAGCAATCCAGCCGGATACCAAGGTGATTTTTATTGAGAGTCTGACCAATCCGAATGCGACGGTACTTGATATTGAAGCAATCGCGAAGGTGGCACATGATGCGGGAATCCCGTTAATTGTGGACAATACTCTTGCCACGCCATATCTTTTAAATCCTTTCGAGTTTGGGGCTGATGTAGTTGTCTACTCTGCGACAAAAGGTCTATCCGGCCATGGAAATGTTGTCGCAGGAGTGATCATAGAAAATAACAAGTTTGACTGGAAAAACGGAAAGTTCCCGCAATTTTCAGATCAGCCGTATTTTCTTCGCGCACAGGACGGTTCTTCCCGTGACTATTTTGATGTATTTCCGGATGGACCGTTTACGGGAAGAATCAGAGCGATTCATCTCAATTATCTGGGTGCTGCGCTTGCTCCGTTTAGTGGATATCTGGTTCTTCTCGGTCTGGAGACACTTTCTGAGAGAGTTCAAAAGCAGGTGGATAATGCAGAGAAGATCGTGGAGTATCTTGAGACGCGAATCGGAAAGGAAGTATTGTGGGTAAAACATCCGCATGCAAAGAATAATCCTTACAGTGAGTTGGCAGCCAAGTATTTTCCAAAGGGTGCCGGCGGAATTCTGTCCTTTGGACTGGACGGAACTGCCGAACAGAGAAAAGACTTTTTGGAAGCTGTCAAAGTTTGGGGATTTCAGGCGAATATCGGAGATGCGAAGTCGTTGATCATCAATCCTTCTACAACAACGCATACCGAGTTGAATCCGGAACTTCAAAAAGCAGCAGATATTCAGGATAATACGATCCGTCTTTCTCTTGGCCTGGAGGATCCGCAGGATCTGATCGATGATCTGCAACAGGCATTTGACAAGGTATTCGGATTGTAATCTTCCGATACAAAAGGAGTTTTGATGTGATGAACAAGAAGACAAAATATATTCTTTCAGTCATATTTTCCATTTCCGGTTTTATACTTGCGGCACTGCTCAATGTAGTTGTGCCGCAAAAAGCCGAAGGGGTAGTTTTTGAAGATTATACCGTTTTTGGAATCACGACAAACAGCAATCAGGCTTACAGAGTTGTGCTGTATGTATTGATCATCGGGTATCTGATAGCCGGAATCGTGGATTGGTTTCATGAAAAGAAAAGAAATCAGTATCAAAAGAGAGCGGCTTTCCGTTTTGTTTGTGGAATCGCACTTTTTTTGTGGGATTTGTTAGGTACCAAACTACAGGTTTTAACACAACCGTTCTTTCCGGGTCCGGCAGGCATTATGACTGCGTTTGTTTCAGAGGGTGATTTTATATGGACGAACACGCTGTATTCCTTAAGATTGTATGCATTCGGCTTTGCGATCGGCGTGATTACAGGCGTGATCACAGGTGTTCTTGTGGGATGGTTCCCGAAAGTGGCATATTGGGTGAATCCGGTGCTCAAAGTACTTGGTGTGATACCTGCAGTTGCATGGATGCCGTTTGCGCTTACTTTATTGCCTACACCGTTTGCAGGTGCGGTCTTTTTGATCGCAGTCAGTGTATGGGTTCTGGTCACAACACTAACGGCAGCAGGAGTGGAAAGTACACCTAAGGTACAGTTCGAAGCAGGACGTACACTCGGCGGTAACAGCCTTTATCTGGTATTTCATGTGGCGATACCGCATGCACTGCCACAGATTTTTTTGGGAATCACTACGGCAAACGGGTATGCGTTTACAACCTTGGTTATGGCGGAAATGATGGGACAGCCGGGTGGACTCGGCTATTACATAAACGCTTCTAAGGTGTGGAGTGCTTATTACAAGGTTTTCGCAGCAATTATCGTTATGGCAATTTTATTCAGTATCATTACGAAATTGATTGAACTGATCCGCGATTATTTCCTGCGCTGGCAGAAAGGAGTTGTGAGATGAGCGAGAATCAGAACGATGTGATCTTAAAGATCGATCATGTGAACAGACTTTATAAAGACGATGATAATATTGTGGAAGCGCTTTCGGATATCAATCTTGAAGTTCGGAAAGGTGAATTTATTTCGATCATCGGAGCGTCCGGATGCGGAAAGACCACATTACTTCGCCTGATAGCCGGCTTGGATAAACCGCAGAGCGGTGAATTGACGCTCTCCGGCGAACGGATCACAGGTGCTGATCCGAAACGGGGATATGTGTTTCAACAGGGCGGTCTGTTTAACTGGCTGACTGTTGAACAGAATATCGCTGCGGGACTTAAGGCGAGACATGTATATAAAGAAAACAAACATCGGATTCCGGAGTATATCCGTATGGTGGGATTGGAAGGCTTTGAGAAAGCCTATCCTCATCAGATCAGCGGCGGTATGGCACAGAGAGTTGCAATCGCAAGAGCACTGATCAATGATCCGGAAGTACTTCTTTTGGATGAGCCTATGGGAGCATTGGATAATTTTACCAGAGCTGCCCTGCAGGATAAGATACTTGAGATCCGGGCCAATACCAATGCGACCATGATATTGGTCACGCATGACGTGGATGAGGCGTTATATTTGTCTGACCGTATTGTGATCATGACTCCGAGACCGGGAAGAATCAGTGAGATTATCGATGTGAATATGGAGCATCCTCGTCAGCGAAACGGACATGATTTTACAAAGCTTCGCAAGCATCTGTTAGAGAAGTTCCATCTTGCCAGCGAACAGCAGGATCCGGAGTACAATATTTGATTGGAAGAAGCAGGTGAAATGATTGAATAATAATAAAAAAAATATCATATTTGCCGGATTGGAGAGAAAAAAATGGCGCACGGTTGGCACCCTTTCCATCGTTGCGGTTTTGAGTTTTGTCATCCTTGCAGGTACCCTGTTGATTGTCAGTCTGCGAGGCGGAATTAAAAGTCTCGGAGACCGGTTAGGCGCGGATTTGATGATTGTTCCTCTCGATTATGAGGGAGGAGCGGAATCCATTCTGATCAAAGGAGAGCCGAGTTATTTTTATTTTGATAAAGGAGTGCTGGATGTACTCTCAGAGATTGATGGAATCGAACAGATGTCTCCGCAGTTTTATCTTACTTCTTCGAGTCAGGGATGTTGTGATATTCCGGTGCAATTTATCGGCATTGACGAAAAGACTGACTTTTCGGTCACACCATGGATCAGGGAGATTCGAACAAAGCAGAACTGTCAAAAAAACGGGTGTGGAGGCGGTGTGCAGGCATCGACAAAAGAGGAATCCTATCTTCCGGATGGTTATATCATGGTCGGGAGTGCGATCAATGTGCCGGATGACAATACACTTCGTTTTTTTGATCAACATTACATTGTTTCCGCAAAACTTGAAGAGACGGGGACAGGTATGGATCAGGCAGTCTTTGCCAATATCAATACGGTACGGCAAATGTTTGAATCAGCGAAAGCAAAAGGCTTTCATTTCACAGACAACATAGATCCGGATGGTTCCATATCAAATATCATGATCAAAGTAAAGGATGGATATACGGTTGATGATGTAAAACATAATATCCGAATGGCTGCAGACGGGCTTCAGATTATTGAGACCAAAAACATGACGAACAGTATGGAAAGCAGTCTGACCGGTTTTGTTGCGGTGTTGTATATTCTGATCATAATGCTGTTTGTTCTCACATTTGTGATCCTTTATCTTGTTTTCCAACTTCTGATCAAGGAAAGAAACAGAATATATGCGGTTATGCGTACAGTGGGAGCGACTTCCGGACAGATTCGGGGTCTTGTGATCAAAGAGGCAGCGATTTTGAGCGTGTCCGGTTCGGCAATAGGTGTCATTTTGGCGTCACTGGTGATTTATCCGTTTCATCAATATATCAGTTCTGCTGTACATATTCCGTATCTTCTGCCCAATGTGCAGACCTGTGTATGGATTACGGTGGCAGCCTTTGTACTGTCGTCATTTTCGGGACCGCTTGCAGCATATATATCTGCAGTGAAAGCCGGAAAAACGGATGTATATGCTGCAGTCAGGGAACAGTAAAGACGGATCCGGGCAGGATGGAGAGACAGGATATGAATGATTTATTGCTTCAGACAGATAAGATTACAAAAACATATAGGAACGGTAAGAAGGAAAAGCATGTTCTAAACGGAGTTGACCTTACAGTGCATGCAGGCAGATTATATGCGATAGAGGGAGAGTCGGGCAGTGGAAAATCCACTCTGCTTAGTATATTGGCAGGATTGCAAAAGCCGGATTCCGGCAGTGTCAGTTACTGGAAGAATGGCGAAATGGTAGAATTGACATCACTACATGAAAATGAACTGGCAGTTCTACGGAGAGGTGATATTGCTTATATTCCGCAAACCTGTGATATGGTATCGGATCTGACCGTTATGGACAATATTCGTCTTGTGGACTATTTTACAGAAAAAAAAGGGGACACAGAACATTTGTCCGATATTATGAACCGATTGGGAATTGCTCAACTGGCGGATGCATATCCGGCGGATCTGTCGGGAGGAGAATTGAGGCGGCTTGTGATTGCACGCGCATTATATGGAAACCCGAAGGTGATCCTTGCAGATGAACCGACTAATGATCTGGATGTACACAATAAAAAAGAGATTCTGGACGTTTTTTCGGATATTATCCAAAACGGAGTTGCCATGATTATAGTAACGCATGATCAAACGGTGGCGGAAAAAGCGGATCAGAGATTCAGGCTTGTCGATGGACGGTTGAGCTTCGGCGATAGGAGATAGCTATAGAGAGCAGTAGGAAATACCTATAGGTACAGTAGGAGTTATCTATTGACATTAAAAATAAGCAGGTGTATAATTTTTTCGACATTAAATCATATTAAACCGCTTGGTTTTATATGATATGAATAATACCAATATATGAACAATAAGATATATGGCTTTTGATTGCTTATATCTGGAAAGAGGGATTTTATGAAAAAGAAAGTATTAGCATTATTATTGACGGGGGCACTTGTTGCTTCGGTTATGACAGGATGTGGAGGAGCTTCCGACAACAACACTACAGGCAATACGGATAATAATTCAACGCAGGCTTCTGATTCGAAGGAAGAATCTTCCGATGGCGATTACAAATTCGGAAAGATTGATATACCTGCATTGGATGGTTCTCTTTGCGGAGCACCGATCTACATAGCTTATGAAAAAGGATTTTTCAAGGAAGAGGGAATCGATGCCAACCTTACGGCTGCCGATTTTGAGACAAGAAAGATTGGACTTAACAATGGTAACGTTCCTTTTGTAAACGGTGATTTTCAGTTTTTCTCATCTGCTGAGCAGGGAATTGATATGAAGGTAATCGGCGGAATGCATTATGGATGTATCAAACTTGTGGTCAGAGAGGACTCCGACATTACCGGACCGGTAAAGGATCTTAAAATCGGTGTTGATGAAGTCGGTGGAACCACATTCCAGGTTGCCAGTGTCTGGCTGGAAGAAGGTGGAGTATCCGCTAAGCAGGAGAATGGTGAGGCAACATTTCTGCCGTATTCAGATGGCAATCTGGAACTGGAAGCGCTCTACAACGGTGATATTGATGTAGCAGCCGTATGGGATCCTCTTGGTGATATCGCAGTTGCATCCGGTAAAGCTAAGGTTTTGGTTGACATCACTAAGGATGAACCGTTTGCCGGCAAATATTGCTGCTTCTACTATGCGTCTACAAAAGTATTGGAGGAGAATCCGGATGAGATCAAGGCACTCTATAATGCAGTGTTGAAAGCACAGGATTGGATCATGCAGAATCCGGAAGAAGCACTGGATCTGATCGTAAAAGGTGAATATTCACAGGTTGAAGATAAGGATCTTGCGATTGAATTGCTGAAATCTTATGAATATGAGACGCCTTCCAATGCAGGAAGTCATGATGTTAAGGCAGATGTTCAGTATTTCTCAGAGGAACTTAAGAAGATTGGATATCTGAACGGAGATCCGACAGAATTTACCAATAATCTGTACAAAAGTCTTGAGAACTAATACAGGATAGATGTAAACCACCTGTTTATGGAACCTGTACAATATGTACAATCTAATAAAAAATATATAAAGAAAAGGAGATTATAACTATGGCAAGAATTAAATTAGTGGAATTGGAAGAGACAACAGGAGCTGAGAAAGAGCGCTATGAGGAACTGGCAGGAAGAAATGCAGTGACAAACATGAAGAAGGGTCTTTTGAATGATGCTGCAACTTATGATGCATACATGGCTTGGTATACATCATGGAATCGTTTGGTAGAAGTGATTGGTGAAAAGGATGCTATTCTCTATGCACATGCTATTTCAACCACAAACTCATGCCAGCTTTGTTCTTTATTCTTTATCAGTGATGTAAAGGGACTTGGATTGGATCCGGCTAATCTTCAGTATGACGAGAAGGAACAGCTTCTTGCAGAGCTTGGTAAGCAGGTAGTCATCGATCCGACCAGCGTATCGGAAGAACTTTTTGATAAACTCAGAAAATTCTGGAATGATCAGGAATTGGTTGTTATTGTAGGATTTGCAGGACAGATGATCGCAACCAACAATTTCAACTCTGTATTTAAGATTGATGTTGACAAGAGATTACTTCCGCTTGTAAACGAATTTAAACCGGCTACATGGAGAGATTCCATTCAGAAGTAGTAAGCTGTTTAGTATTTTTTTATAAACTATAATTGCAATAAAATGTGAAACAAGAGACAGGTATCGTGAAATGAAAGATCGATACCTGTTTTTTACTTATCAATTATACTTAATCTTTATAAATAATAAACTTTAAGTAATTATTATATGACTAAATATAAAATATATTGTTGAATTTTGAAATTATATATAGTAAACTTTACTTAAAGTACGTATTAAAACGAGATTAAGTAAAATTGAGGTGATTGAAATGATTATTGGAAGAAAAAAAGAAATATCTATTTTGCAGAAAACAGTTCAGGATGAGTATTCACATTTTGTTGCTGTATATGGAAGAAGAAGGATTGGCAAGACCAGAAACATTTGGATATCGATTTACATTTCAACATGCCGGATTGTCAGGTGGTGGTTTGAAAGAGCAGTTGTTCGCATTTGAAGCATCCATTAAAGATGCAGGCGGAACTGTATCCGGACATCCCAATAATTGGCTGGAAGCATTTGAGGATTTAAAAGAACTTATCAGAAATTCAACAGAGAAAAAGAAAGTGATATTTATAGATGAGCTATCCTGGATGGATACCCGGAATGGAGATCTCTTGATTGCATTAGAAAATTTCTGGAATGGCTGGGCATCGTCAAGACGTGATATAGTACTTATCGTGTGTGCATCAGCTACATCATGGATGTTATCGAAGGTTATTCATAATAAAGGCGGTTTATACAACAGGCTGACCGAGCAGATTGGTCTTTGTTCCTTTAGTCTTTCAGAGTGTGAAGAATATGTCAGGTCGATGGGTGTTAATTTTAACAGAAATCAGATATTGCAATATTATATGATATTTGGCCGGGGTGCCATATTATTGGAGTTTTATTCAAAAGGGATTCAGTTTATCTCAAAATATTGACAGGATTCTTTTTGAAAAAGATGCTCCGCTTAAGGATGAGTTTAAATATCTATATTCCTCAATATTTAAAAATCCAACCGTTCATTTAAAAATAATTGAGACACTGGCCCGGAAGAAGACGGGGATGACAAGAGAGGAACTGATCGCGTTATCGGGAATTACCAATTCGGGAGATTTGACAAAAAAACTTGATGAGTTGGAAAATTGCGGATTTATCCGAAAATATAATGCTTTTGGTATGAAGAAGAAAAATGCTGTATATCAGTTGATCGACTGTTTTACCTTGTTCTATTATCAGTTTTTGATCGATGAACCGACAGATGAACATTTTTGGAGCAATCAGCTCAATATGCCAAAGATCAACACATGGATGGGGCTGGCGTTTGAGAGGGTATG
>CAJOMI010000020.1 GCA_905235545.1 uncultured Lachnospiraceae bacterium
AGCGAGAATCTGATCAAATTGCTCCTGAAGAATCAGGGAATGTTTTATATCAATCAGGCGGTGGATATCTACAACCTGATCTCATTGGAAAGTAAGCTGGCTTTAGGGGCACACAATATCGATCATGTGGATGGCAATGTCACACTCCGGTTTACGGATGGAACGGAGCGATTTGTCCCGATTGGTCAGACAGAGCCGATTCCGGTTGCGGGGCATGAATACAGTTATTGCGATGATGCCAACGAGGTATTATGCCGGTTGGAGATCAGACAGGTGGAAAAGACAAAAGTCGATGAAGACACCACCAACATCTTCTATATTGTGCAGGGAAATGAGGCAACCGATGACACGTTGCTTCAGGAAACGGCCCAAAAGATTATAGATACCACCGTAAAATATTGCGGAGGCAGCGGAAAAATTGTTGTGCCGACGGTGCGATAGCCGGAGGACTGTGAATCAAATAGAAAGGAGAAGCTATGTGTGAGAGAAATTTGGATTTTGATAAGGTTATTGAGCGCAGAAATACACAATCTTTAAAATATGATTTTGCAGACAGAAAAGGTCTGCCGAAGGATGTTCTTCCGCTCTGGGTTGCGGATATGGACTTCAAGACATCCTCCTATGTTCAGGATGCGATCATAGAATCCGCAGAATATGGGATCTACGGATATACGGAGACGAAGGAAGAGTATTATAAGATAGTAAAGCATTGGATGAAAGAACAGTATGATTGGGAACTGGAGAACATACGATGGCTTGTGAAAACACCGGGAGTCGTATTTGCGCTTGGCGTTGCAGTACAGGCGTATACGGAGCCGGGAGACGGTGTTTTGATACAACTTCCGGTGTACTACCCGTTTTCGGAAGTGATTGAAGATAACGGAAGACGCATCGTGAGCAATACACTGATCGCAGACGACAATGGAAGATATCAGATTGATTTTGATGATTTTGAGAAAAAAATTGTGGAGGAAAATGTCAAACTGTTTTTCCTTTGCAATCCGCATAATCCGGGGGGCGTAGTGTGGACAAAGGAGGAATTGATCCGTATGGGAGACATCTGTCTTTCACATAACGTGATTGTGATAAGTGATGAAATTCATGCTGATTTTGTGTGGAAAGGCCGACATCAGGTGTTTGCAAATCTGAAAAAAGAATATCAGGGAATCACCGTGACCTGTACATCTCCGACGAAAACATTTAATATTGCCGGTTTACAGATCTCCAATATTATCATTCCGGACGGACGGCTTCGACGGGCATTCAAAAAAAAGATGGCTGCTTTTGGATACAGTCAGCCCAATGCAGCCGGAATTTTCGCCTGTGAGGCAGCATACCAACACGGGCAGGAATGGCTGAAAAAGGTTCGGTCTTACATATGGTCAAACATCGAATTTGCCAGAGATTATGCGGAACAGAATTTGCCGAAAGTAAAAATAATTGTTCCGGAAGGAACCTATCTTGTCTGGCTGGATTTTCGGGAAACCGGTCTGGATGATGCGGAGATCAATCGTCGTATCATTTATGAAGCGAAGTTGTGGTTGGATGCCGGCAACATTTTCGGAGATGCCGGTATCGGATATCAGAGAATCAATGTGGCCTGTCCGAGGAGTGTACTTACAGAGGCACTTTCCAGACTACACACCGTTTTCGGAGCAAGTGCCTGATCATAATGTGATATCTTTGATGTCTCGGATATCTTTGTAATATGATTTGAGTGGTATCGTAGCCAAGAGGTAAGGCGGGAGTCTGCAAAACTTCTAATTCCCGGTTCGAATCCGGGCGGTACCTTTTGATAATACGGAAAAGCTATAGCCAGATATAAGAATTACAGATTGGACGAAACCGGCAGCATGTGTTATCCTACATTTCGTAACGTAAATAACATAGTAAACATACCTAATTGATATGAAATATGGAAAGGCGGAATTATATGAAAGCAATGACATTTTCTGACGGTGGTCTTCCACATTGTTAAAGTTGTGTATAACGTAATGTTCTCCGATATGGGGTAAACGGGGATATAGAATTGGGGGATATCAATTCATTATACAAAGCAGAAAAGAGGAAAACGTATGAAAAAGAAAATTTTGGCAGCAACGATGGCACTTGCATTGGGTATTACATCACTGACCGGATGTGGCAGTGATTCCGCATCTTCCGGTAATAAAGCCGGTACAGAGAATACAGCCGGTACAAAGGAAGACAGCGCTTCGGAAGCAACTGACGCGGAAAAAGCATTGGCAGCAGAGTTTATTGACAGAGCGCCGACTCAGGATGATGTGGTGACGGAAGCTGTTGTAAATGAGACCATTAAGTTACTCAAAGAGAAATATCAATTTGAGGATGTAAAGAAGATCCTGGTTTCCGGTGATACCGATACATATGTAGCGCTTGGAAAGGGATGGTATGACGCACTGTTTAATGATTCCGGCATATCGGTTGAGATTCAGCAGTCAGTCGATGACAATGAACCGTCATTGATGGAGAGAGGAGAGCTTACTTTTGCAAACCGTATGTTGTATCCGTATTTGCTGGACAAGAAGAACGGAGCAGATATTATTGCGGTATGGAATAGCGATAACCCTCCGAAAGAGATCATTACGATAGTGACAAAGGCTGACGCCCCTTATGAATCCTTTGCAGATCTGAAAGGTAAAAAAATCGCAAGTTCAGCAGCGGGATGTCCTTACAGTGCTTTGATGGAACTTGCCGATACACAGGGCTGGGAGAAGGGTGTTGACTTTGAACACGTCAATACAAAAGAATATATCAACGCATTGTTGGCAAATGAGGTCGATGCAATCTGCTACCATCCGGATTGGAATATCAGCGCGGTTCTCTTGAGTGATGAAGCCAAAATCATTGATACCGCGGTTGACGGCGGTGTCTATGTGAGCGGTGGTGGAGATCGCGTTGTATTTGCACCGACACAGTTTGTAAAAGACAACCCGAATGTGGTACACGGTTATGTAAAATTGATGGAGGTCGTAAGTGCATATCTTGTAAACAACAAAGAGGATGCGGCAAAGGTTCAGGAGAGTATAGACCGTACACCGGCAGAGGGAACAGAATTCTGGATTGATTCTGCAGTGGGAACGTATTATACCAATCCGAGAAGCCTGGATGAACTGAAAGAAAATGCAAGAAGCTTCAGCGAATGGTTAGTGGAAAAGGATGAAAATTTTGACGCACCGCTTGATGTGGAGAACGGCTTTTTTGCAGAGGAGTTTTTTGAATAATTGACCGGGTGGAGGAAAGTGTATGAAGGAAAAATTAGGAAGAATACTTAACAGCATTATTTTTCCGCTCATCATACTAGCAATCTGGCAGATTCTTGGCAGCTTGGGAATATTGTACGAAACAATCCTTCCCTCGCCTGCCAAAGTGGTAAAAGCATTTATTGAAATTGTGAAAGACGGAACATTGGCAGTTGATATTGTTGTGAGCCTGAAACGAGTTTTAGTCGGAGCTTTTTTTGGAATCGTTGTAGGTCTTGTGCTTGGTTTTATCAGCGGCCTGGTACCTTTCGTGGAAAGATTGCTGCGGCCAATCGTGGATATTATCCGACAGATTTCATTGTATGCATGGATTCCGTTGATCGTTCTCTGGTTTGGAATCGGCGAACTTTCCAAGGATGTCATTATAGCCAGAGGTGTATTTATACCGGTATATATCAACTGTGTAAGCGGTATTAAAAATATTCAGAAAGAGTATGTTGAGCTGGGAAAGGTTCTGGAACTGAACAGGAGTACGTTTTTGAGAAAAATTGTCTTCCCTTCAGCAGCACCTGTTATTTTCACCGGTTTAAGACTGGCAATCGGAGAGGCATGGACGGCGGTTGTTGCAGCCGAGGTGTTAGGTGGTCTTACCGGACTTGGATATGCATTGTTAAATGCAAAAGAATTTTTGAAGAGTGATAAACTGATAGCGATCATGTTTGTTATCGCATTTTTGGCGGCAATTTCAGATGTTTTATTGAGACAGGTAGAGAAGAGAGCGTTCCGCTGGAAAGAAACGGTTTAGGAATTAGGGAGGTATAAGAGTATGGCTGAAACTTCAGTTGATAATTCCATAATACTGGATATAAAGCATGTGTCAAAATCATTCAGGTCTAAGTCGAAGACGGTGCAGGCGATTGAAGATGTCGATTTTAAGGTTGGCAGGGGAGAGTTTATATCCGTAATCGGACCGAGCGGTTGCGGCAAG
Source organism: uncultured Lachnospiraceae bacterium (assembly GCA_905235545.1). Lineage (GTDB taxonomy): Bacteria > Bacillota > Clostridia > Lachnospirales > Lachnospiraceae > CAG-590. Next base: position 4,210 of record CAJOMI010000020.1, read on the forward strand.
ACAACATTGTTAAGACTGATTGCCGGATTAGAGGTGGATTACGAGGGCGATATTCTTTTGAACAATAAAAGAGTGGAGGGCCCGGGACTTGACAGAGGTGTCATTTTTCAGGATCACAGATTGCTGCCATGGTTGACAATTGAAGAAAATCTGGCGTTGGGACTCACGGAAGATAAGACACAGATAAAAGCACTGGTGAAACAGTATTTGAAAAAGGTGGATTTAGAGGGCTTTGAAAATGCCTATCCGAGACAGCTGTCAGGTGGAATGTCACAGAGGGCATCCATTGCGAGAGCGTTGATCAGACAGCCGGAGATCCTCTTGCTGGATGAGCCGCTTGGTGCTCTGGATGCGTTGACACGATACAACATGCAGGAAGAATTGGAAAAGATCTGGATGGACAATAAAACGACTATGATCATGATCACACATGATATCGAAGAAGCGGTATATCTGTCTGACCGGATCGTGGTTCTGGATGCAAGACCATGTAAGGTAAAGGAGATCTTCACGATACCTTTGGAGCATCCGAGAGACAGATCCAGCATCAAATTTGAGGAATACCGTGCAAGCGTGGTTTCCTCCTTCCGAAGTGCAGTAAGCAATTACAGCATCTGATGCACATGTATTTTGAAGGGCATTGCACGGGTAAAAGAAAAAGGATAACAGTAGATTCGCTAAAAAATCTGTAGAGTGAAGAGAGGATAAAATGAGCAGGGAGAATGAAATTGCCGGAAATGTGATCAATATTCAACATTACTGCTATCAGGACGGACCCGGAGTCAGGACAACGGTGTTTGTGAAGGGCTGCTCACTGAGATGCAGGTGGTGCGGTAATCCGGAAAGTATATCGACAGACATAGAACTCGCTTATGATAAAAAAGAGTGTCTTGGGTGTGATGTCTGTGGACTGTGTCGAAAAGCTCCGTTTGAAGATGATTTGTTTGAAGAGGGAGAGGACAAAAAAATAAAGATAACGGACAAAGCAAAGAAAGCATGGGATTTCAAGAATATTGATCTGTGTCCGACCAAAGCGATTTATCTGTATGGCAGTAAGATGACGGCTGCACAGGTGATCGCAGATGTGGATAAAGATGTATCCTTTTACAGAAACAGCGGGGGAGGAATTACCGTAAGCGGAGGAGAACCGTTATTACAGCCGGAATTTACGGCAGAGGTTCTCCAATTGGCACACAGCCATGGATACACGACAGCCATTGAAACGGCTGCCAATGTACCGTGGGAGAATATGGATTATGTATTGCCCCATGTGGATACGGTCTTACACGACATCAAGATTTTTGATTCGGAAAGACACAGGGAATGGACGGGGGCAGGAAACGAAAGGATCCTGGATAATCTGAGAAGAGCATATGAAAAGTATCCCGCTAAGACATTTATTACAAGAACGCCGGTTATAAAAGGTGTGAACGACGATGATGCGAATATCAATGCGACGTTGGATTTTATAAAAGACTATAAAAATGTGATCGATTATGAATTATTACCGTATCACAGGCTTGGAATCGGCAAATATAACGCGTTGGATATGGATTATCCTCTCGATCTGTTTGAAGCACCGACGGAAGAACGCTTAACAGAGTTAAGAGAGAGAATCAAAACTGTTTTCGAAAGAAAAAAATGATAGAGTAGGAGGAGTGTGTACGATGGGAAATATCAAAGTTGACAATGAATTGATTCAGAAATTAAAAGGTCAGGTAATTGACAGAGAGTTGAAATTGGATTTTCAAAGAACGGATATTCTTGCGGAAGTGTATAAAGAATATGAAGGATATCCGCAGATTATCATCAGAGCCAGATTTTTAGAGAGACTGTTGGCAGAGAAGAAGATTTATATAGACGACTATCTTTTTGTGGGAAATCTTGCCGGAGAGTTTGGTGCATTTTATCTGTATCCGGAATGGAACCATGATTGGATCAAGACCGAGGACAGATTTGAAATTCCGGAGGATAAGAAGGAGCAGTTGGAAGAACTGTTTGCTTACTGGGATAAGCGGGACGCGACCGTCCGCTCGAAAGAAACATTTAAAGAGATTTATAAGGATGATTCGGACAAATATGTGGAATCCGGATTTATTACCAGAGGAACGGATGCTCCATCCGGAGTGAGTACACTTGATTATAAAAAAGCATTGAAATATGGTCTCGATTCCATCATTGAAGAGGCAGAGCAGAAGTTATCCGAGTTAGAGGTTAATGCAGAGAATCAATCCAAGTTTGATTTCTATAAGGCAGTGATCATCGAATTAAAAGCAGTTGTTACCTATGCCCAAAGATATGCCGATCTGGCAGAAAAGCTGGCAGCGGAGGAGAAAGATCCGGAAAAGAAACAGGCACTGCTTGATATTGCGGAAGTGACCAGACAGGTGCCGGGAAAGGGAGCAAGAAACTTCAGAGAAGCTCTTCAGGCACATTTATTCTTACATACAACCGCACAGCTTGAGCAGGTTGGATGCGGATATGCAAGTGGCTATTTAGGCCAGGTGTTTGAGCCTTATTATCAAAAGGACAAAGCCGAGGGTAAGATCACGCCGGAAGAGGCTACCTATCTGTTGAAGCATCATTTCCTGAAATTGAATGATATCAGCTATTATTATGGATTTGACTATGATCTGATGAATTCCGGGGATACAGCGCAGACCATCAGTCTCGGCGGATATACAGAAGATGGAAGAGATGCGACCGGAGAGGTGGATTCCCTTATTCTGGATGCACAGTATGATCTCAGACTTCCTCAGCCACCACTTGCTGTAGTATATCACGATAAATTGAAACCGGAGTTTGTACAGAAGGCTGTAAAACTGGTCAAGACCGGTATTGGTATGCCGCAGTTCATGAATGCGGATGTCCTGACAGAGAGAAGTCTGGATGCGTATGCCCGCTATGGTGCGACCATCCGTGATGCGAGAAGAACCTGTGTATGCGGATGCGTTTCTACGGCGATCGAATCAAAGACAGCGTACATTATGGGACCGACGGTCAATATAGCAAAAGCAGTGGAACTGGCATTGTATAACGGAAAAGATCCGCAGACCGGAATTCAGGTCGGCCCGGAAACCGGTGAGGCTGAAAACTTCAAAGATTTTGAAGAATTCTACACCGCATTCAGAACCCAGTTGGAAGTCGGTATCACGGCGGCAAGACATTTAGAGAAGGTAAACAATCTTCTTTACAGCGAGTTCTTACCGGTACCATATCGCTCCGCATTGATTGAGGGAAGCATAGAGAGAGGAAAGGACATCTGGCATGGAGGTTCCCTCTATACAGCAACGGCGACTACTTACAGTGGAGGTGTAGATGCAGCGAATTCATTGCTTGCTATCCGCGAACTGGTATATAACAGAGGAGCCTTTGACATTGCTGATTTGAAAAAGGCATTAGATGCAAACTTTGAGGGATATGAGTTGATACAAAAGCTATGCTATAACGCTCCGAAACACGGCAATAATGTGGAGGAGGACGAGGCAATTGTAAGCAGAGTTTACAAGGATGCATTTGATATCTTCCAGCAGGAGGGCAACAACTATGTTGGTCAGTACGGTAAGCCGGATGCATATTCCAAGAGTTTTCACAATTATTTTGGAAGATTGACCGGGGCACTTCCTACCGGAAGAAAGAAGGGAATTGCGCTTACCGACGGCAGTGTATCCGCACAACCGGGTACGGATCAGAACGGTCCGACCGCATTAGTTGTATCAGCGGCCAATGCAGTCGATGCTGTGGCATATAATTCCGTACATTTGAATGTAAAGCTCAACCCTGACATTTTAAACAGTGCAAATGGTACGGCATCCCTGATCGCATTGATTGATGGATTTGTGAAACAGGGCGGAAATCACATTCAGTTTAACTGTATCAGTGCAGATATCCTGAAGGATGCAAAGGCGCATCCGGAGAACCACAAGGATCTTGTAGTCAGAGTTGCAGGATTCAGCGCATTCTTTACGAAACTGCATGAAGGTATTCAGGATGAGATTATTGAAAGAACCGAACATTCCCTTGCAGTCTGACCGGTAAGTTCAGACAGTGGAGAAATCTGCCCCCTTTTCTCAATCATGTATTGGTTGCAGAAAAGAGGGCATAACGTGTGTTATCAGGAAAAAAATTTTTGGAATCAGTTATCTTTGGGGAGGAATAGAAGATGAACGTCAGAAATCTGCCGATCAGAAATTTAATCAGAAGACCGCTTCGTACGACCGCGCTGCTGATCATCTCTGCATTTTTGGTATTTGCCATGTTTGGTGGATCGGTTACCATACTCAGCATTCGAAGAGGAATAGACAGTTTGCAGGCAAGATTAGGGTCGGATGTCATTGTTGTGCCGGATGAGGCGAAGCAGGAGATCAATCTGGAATCCATTCTGATTGATGGGACACCGGGTTATTTTTATATGGATAAATCCTTTCTGGATCAGGTCGCTTCCCTGGAGGGAGTGGATCAGATCTCGCCGCAATATTTTCTTGCCTCGGCGGATTCTGCGTGCTGCTCGGAACCGCTGCAGATTATAGGATTTGATCCCGAAACGGATTTTTCCATCCAGCCGTGGATTCAGGAGCGGTATAAGAAGGAGCTGGGTGATTTTGATATTGTGGTGGGATCGGATGTGCTGGCACCGGTGGGAGGAAATATTCGTATCTACGATGAACAATGCACGATCGTTGCAAAGCTGGACAATACAGGCACCAGCCTTGACAAAACGGTCTACATGACAGGCAATACCGTCAAAAAACTTCTGGAAGCGGCGGAGAAGAATAATTTTGATATCCTTTCGGAAAAGACGCCGGATGAGGTGATCTCTACCATCTATATCAAATTGAAGGATGGGTACGATGCAGGGTCGTTTACCAATGATATCAACTTTCATATTCGTCATATCAAGGCGATCAAGACAAAGAATATGCTGATCGGTATATCGGATGGTCTTGCGGGAATCTCCGGAACGATCACGTCTCTTATTGCAGTGGTGTGGATCATGTCTCTTGTTATTATGCTGATTTCGTTTTCCATGCTGATCAATGAGCGCAAAAAGGAATTTGCAATCTTAAGGACGATTGGCATGTCAAGGGGAATGCTTGCAAAGATTATCCTGTCCGAATCGGCATGTATAAGTGTTGCGGGCGGTGTGATCGGCATTGTATTGTCCTGTGTTATCGTTTTTCCGTTCAGTTCCGTGATTGAGACAAAGATCGGTTTGCCGTTCTTATTACCGGATGTGACACAGATCATTTTTCTGATCGTGGCTTCTCTGTTCATATCGGTAGTCATAGGCTCACTTTCTTCGGCTTATGCGGCTTTTCGGCTGAGTCGTGTAGATGCCGGTTTAACACTTAGAGGAGGGGAATAGGAGCATGATAAAAGCAGAAGCAATCAGTAAAAAATACAATAGAAAAACTGGTACGTCAAATGATTTTTATGCGGTAAAGGAGACTGATTTCACGCTGGGAGACGGAAAACTGGCGGTGATTCTCGGGCGTTCCGGCAGCGGCAAATCAACGTTTCTTAATATGCTGGCAGGGCTGCTGGAACCTTCTTCCGGAAAGGTGCTGATCGACGACACGGATCTCTATTCCCTGCGGGACAAAGACAGGGCGCTGTTCCGGAATCAGAAGATTGGAGTGATTCCGCAGGTACATTCCCTGTTGGCAAATCTGAGCGTGATTGAAAATGTGAAATTACCATATCTTCTTTATGATCCGAAGGGTGATGTGGATGCCTATGCGGAGGAATTGCTGGATTTGGTTCAAATTGCAGATCTCAAAAATGTCAGACCGTCCGAACTTTCGGGCGGGGAGATGCGACGGGCGGCCATCGCCAGAGCAATGATCCGAAAGCCGGGTGCGATTCTGGCAGATGAACCGACATCGGATCTGGATGACGAGAATTCGGAAAAAGTATTTCAGATCTTTCGCAGGATTGCAGATCAGGGAACGTCGATCATTATGGTCACACATGAGACTGAGGCTGTGGATTATGCGGATGTGGCATATCGCATGAATGCAGGGGAATTGGTTGCCATTCCGCAGCAAGAACGCTGGGAGCGTTCTTGAAAAAGAAAGGAGAAAAAAATGAGTAGGATCAGAATGAATAATGAATTGGTGGAGAAGTTGAAAAGGGATGTTGTGGAGAAAGAATTAAAACTTGATTTCCAGAGAAGTGATATTCTCGGACAGATATATAAAGAGTATGAAGGCTCTCCACAGATCATTATCCGGGCAAGATTTATGGAGAGACTTTTGCAGGAGAAGAAGATTTACATCGACGACAACGTCTTTGTGGGAAGCCTCGCAGGAGAGTTCGGTGCGTTTTATCTGTATCCGGAGTGGAGCAATGATTGGATGAAAGAGGATAACAAATTCGAGATTCCGGAAGAGAAACAGGAAGAACTCAATGCGGTTTTTGAATATTGGAAAGACCGTTCGATCACAAAGCGTTCTTCGGATACTTATGAAGATATATTCGGAGAGGATTTTGATAAATATGAGACCTCCGGTTTTATAGCAAACATTTCCTTAAGTCCGGCGGGTGTCAGCAACTCAAACTATGAGAAAGTGCTGAAATACGGTTTGAAATCGATTATAGAAGAGGCTGAAAAACGATATCATGAATTGGAAGTGACCGTGGAAAACAAGGCGAAGTTTGACTTCTATAAGGCAGTGATCATTGAATTGAAGGCGGTGATCGCCTATGCAAACCGATATGCGGTTCTGGCTGAAGAACTGGCACAAAAAGAAAAGGATCCGAATCGCAAAGAAGAGCTTTTAGAGATTGCAAAGATCTGTTCTCATGTGCCGGAATACGGGGCAGAAAATTTCCGTGAGGCATTGCAGGCACATTGGTTCTTACATCTGATATCCCAACTGGAGCAGGTTGGGTGCGGATATTCCAATGGTTTCCTCGGTCAGGTATTGGAACCGTTTTATCAGAAGGATAAGGCAGAGGGAAAGATTACACCGGAAGAGGCAGTTTATCTGTTAAAACATCATTTCCTAAAACTAAATGATATCAACTATTATTACGGAGAAGAATATGAGCTGATTGAATCGAGAGATACCGCACAAACAATCAATATCGGCGGTTACACGGCAGACGGTAAGGATGCGACGGGAGAGGTGGATTCCCTGATCCTGGATGCACAGTTTGACCTTCGCCTTCCGCAACCGCCGATCGCACTGATCTATCATGACAAGTTAAAACCGGAGTTTGTACAAAAGGCAATTGATCTGGTGAAGACGGGAATCGGAATGCCGCAGTTTATGAATGCGGATGTTCTGGTTGAGAGAAGTCTGGATGCGTATGCCCGTTACGGCGCAACGCTGGCGGATGCCAGAAGAACCTGTGTGTATGGATGTGTGTCCACGGCAATACCGAACAAGACTGCATATCTGATGGGGGATGTTGTAAATGTAGCCAAAGCGGTGGAATTGGCGTTGTATAATGGTATCGATCCTCTGACCGGGCTCAAGGTTGGAATTGAGACGGGGAATGCGGAAGAATTCAGCTCGTTTGAAGAGTTTTATGATGCGTTTGCCAGACAGCTTGAGCATGGTATTCTGGTAGCGAGACACCACGGTAAGATATGCAATATGTTGTACAGTGATTTTATTCAGCTGCCTTATCGCTCAGCACTGACAGATGGATGTATTGAGAAGGGATTGGATATCTGGAATGGCGGCGCACAGTTTGTTGCTACTTCTACGAACATCAACGCAGGTGTTGATGCGGCAAATGCGCTGCTGGCGATCCGCAGTCTTGTATTTGAAGAGAAGAAATTCACCATTGCTGAGTTAAAAGAGGCGCTGGATGCAGATTTCGAAGGCTATGATATCATACAAAGACTCTGTTTCAACGCACCGAAGCATGGTAATAATGTGGAGAAAGATGAGGCCGTTGTAAGCAGGGTTTATCAGGATGCGTTCGACTTTTTCCAGGAGGACGGAGACAATTATCTGGGCATTTACGGAAAGCCGGATGCGTATTCAAAGAGCATGCACAATTATTTCGGACGGCAGACCGGTGCGCTTCCGACCGGACGAAAAAGTCATGTCGCATTGACAGATGGCAGTGTTTCCGCACAACCGGGAACGGATACGAACGGCTCTACCGCATTGATCACATCGGCAGCTAATGCGGTAGATACAGCGGCATATAATTCCGTACATCTGAATGTGAAATTAAATCCGGATATCTTTCACTCGGACAATGGAAGTGCTTCTGTGATCTCATTGATCGATAGCTTTTTTCGCCAGGGTGGCAATCATATCCAGTTTAATTGTATCGATGCAGCAGTGCTTAAGGATGCGAGGATGCATCCGGAAAATCACAGGGATCTCGTGGTCCGGGTGGCGGGATTCTCTGCATTCTTTACCAGACTGCATGAGGGAATTCAAGATGAGATCATTGCGAGAACAGAGCATGAGATAGCAGTCTGAGAAACGATTTTTAAGCAAAAGCACGAAATATATCACAAAATACAAATCAATTAAGATGATATGCTATGATAACAGGGACTGTTTAGAGGATCAAGGGACGACAGGAGATAAGAAAATGAGATGCAGACTTGCGAAAGAGAAGGATCTGGAACAGATACTTGCAATTTATAATTATGAGGTGGAACATGGAACGGCGACGTTAGACACAAATCCCAAGGAAATGGACGAATGGCGTATATGGTTTGAAATGCATGATGAAAATACACATCCTATATATGTGGCAGTGACAGAGGACATTGTACTCGGATATGCAAGCCTGTCGCCCTATCGATCCAAGGATGCATTTGCCACGACCGTAGAGTTGTCATTATATGTAGACCCGAAGGTTCGAGGTCGGGGAGTGGCAAGCCTCTTAATGGACACGATACTGGAACATGCTTCCCGTGAACAGGGAATCCATTCCGTGGTTTCCGTGATCGAAGGTGGTAATGCAGTCAGTATCAGAATTCATGAGAAGTACGGCTTTACCTATTGCGGAACCCTGCACGAGGTGGGGAAAAAGTTTGGCAGGATGCTGGATATAGCGAATTATGAGAGACTCTTTATATAAAAAATATAGTTTTTTTTCCTGTTATATGGTACACTGAAAACGTTGGAAATAAAAGATATGAAACATATCCTTTTGGGTGTAAAAAATGGCAGGGGAAAAACAGATGGGTGAAGATAAGAGTTTGAATGATAAACTGGAAGATTTAAAAGAATATCTGCGACAGCTCGGCAGTGTGGCTGTCGCTTTTTCAAGTGGAGTGGATTCCACCTTTTTGCTGAAGGTGGCTCACGACACGTTAGGGGATAATGCGATAGCGGTGACGGCACAGTCCTGCTCATTCCCGAAGAGGGAACTGGATGAGGCAAAGGCTTTTTGCGAGAAGGAGGGAATCCGCCATTTTATCTGTGAGTCGGAGGAACTGGAGATTGATGGGTTTGCGCAGAATCCAAAGAACCGCTGCTACCTGTGCAAGAGGGAATTGTTTGAGAAGATGATCGCATTGGCAAAAGAGCAGGGCGTGACTTATATTGCAGAGGGTTCCAATCTGGATGATAACGGGGATTACAGGCCGGGGTTGCAGGCGGTTGCGGAACTCGGAGTCAAGAGTCCGCTTCGGAAAGCGGAGTTGACCAAGCAGGAGATCCGAACGCTTTCGAGGGAACTGGGACTTCCTACATGGGAAAAACAATCGTTTGCCTGTTTGTCCTCCCGTTTTGTATATGGAGAGACGATTACCAGAGAGAAACTTGCAATGGTGGATCAGGCGGAACAGCTTCTGCTGGATCTTGGATTTCACCAGA
>CAJOMI010000021.1 GCA_905235545.1 uncultured Lachnospiraceae bacterium
ATAATTGCGAAACTCCAATTTATATTTTTTTAATTGTGCATCTTATATAGTTCCATCGCAGACACGTTTCCACTCCGTCTTCGGCGTAGTGGTACTAAATTCGTGTTACACACTCATTAAGTACCAACGCCTGCGCCAGGGTCTGCTTATGGAATCTATATAAGATGCACAATACATTCAAGTTTAATAAGGAGTTCCGCAATTAACTGGAAATAACAAAATGAAGATGAGGAGAAAGATATGAAAGTACAAAAAAAGAAAACATTTTTATGGTTGGTGGCATTTGCAATGGTAATATCTGCATTTGCAGCGTTTATGTCAACGACAGTCTATGCAGCAGAGGGAGACGTGGCGATCAACGCTGCGAACTTTCCGGATGCAACCTTCCGGGACTTTGTGAAAAAATATGATGGAAACAAGGACAATGTGCTCAGCGAAGCGGAACGGGCTAAAGTCACGAGTATAGATTACAGTTATAAAAAAAATATCTCCAATGTGACCGGTATCGGGTATTTTACAGCTCTGAGAAGTCTGACTTGCAGAAACAATCAACTGACAAGTCTGGATGTGAGTAACAACACCGCTCTGCAGTATCTTGATTGCGAATACAATCAACTAACGAGTCTGGATGTGAGTAATAACACCGCTCTGACGGAACTTTATTGCAATAACAATAAACTGGAGAGTCTGGATGTGAGCAACAACACTGTCCTTACGACCCTTAATTGTGGCTACAACAAACTGATGGGTATAGATGTAAGCAACAATACCGCCTTGACGAAACTTAGCTGTAATAGCAATCAGCTGATGGATCTGGATGTGAGTAACAACACTGCCTTGACGTTTCTTAAATGCGACAGCAATCAACTAACGAGTATGGATGTGAGCAACAACAATAAACTGGAGAGCCTTAACTATGAATGCAATCAACTGACGAGTATAGATGTGAGCAACAACACCGCCCTGATGTATTTTTGGTGTGGTTATAATCAGCTGACAAGTCTGGATGTGAGTAACAACACCGCTCTGCAGTATCTTGATTGCGATGAGAATCAGCTAACGAGCCTGGATATGCGTAATAACACTGCTTTGACGGAGCTTTTATGCGCCCAAAATCAATTGACGAGTCTGGATATGCGTAATAACACCGCCCTGAAAACCCTTCGCTGTGGCCATAATCAGCTGAAGAGCCTGGATGTGAGTAACAGTACCGGTCTGAAGGAGCTTACCTGTTATTTAAATAAATTGACGAGTCTGGACGTGCGTAACAACACCGCTCTGACATATCTTTCTTGCGACGATAATAAATTAACGAGTCTGGATGTGCGTAACAACACCGCCCTGACGAATCTTTATTGTTCTAAGAATAAATTAACGAGTCTGGATGTGCGTAACAACATCGCTCTGACGAATCTTTCCTGTTACCGGAATAAACTGAAGAGTCTGGATGTGAGTAAGATTCCGGGCATCCTTGCCACGTTGAAAACCAAGCCGCTGCATTGTGTAGATTATGATGAATATTTTTTTGGACGAAACAAACTGCAAGTGGACCCCAAAGTAAAAATCATTACCAAAGAAAATGCATCAGCTAAGGAAGTGAACGATGATGCAACAAAAGCGACTTATAGCATCACTTCCACCAAAACAACGAATCGGACGGTTACTTATGTGGCAACAACCGATTCGTCGGCTTCCACATTGACTGTGCCGGATACGGTTACCATTAAAGGAAAGAAATACAAGGTAACGGAGATCAAGGCAAATGCATTCAAGAACAACAAGAAGCTTAAGAAGATCACCATCGGTAAGAACATAAAGAAAATCGGCAAGAATGCATTTTCCGGTTGTAAGAACCTGAAGAATGTAAACATTAAGACCACCAAGCTGACCAAGAAGACAGTGGGAACCAATGCATTCAATGGTATCCATGCCAAGGCTAAAGTCAAAGTGCCGAAGAACAAGCTGAAATCCTACAAGAGTATTTTAAAGGCAAGAGGAATCAAGGGAAAGAAACAGAAGATCACAAAATAAAACGAAACGCTTAGAACAAAGGAAAGCGTCCACAAGTATTTCTGATACTTGTGGACGCTTTCGCTTTGCTGTCAATATATTTGAAAGTATGTGATGATCATATCTGTTCATCATTCCATAATTTCACAGCTTTCTCCGGTTTCCTGTGTTCGGGCCCCCTTTGCCCGCACTCACATTGCACATAGTATTTTCTGTGTCGCCCGTATTCCAAACTAGCGGTTTCTTTTCCGCATACTTTACATGGTTTTAATTTGACGAAATCCATAACCCTCACTCCTTACTTATGCATTATATGCCAGTCAGCCCATTTTTGCTAATATCCTCCTCGATTATTCAAGTCTGTGATTTCCCCTTCTCTTTATGAAGTTTTTTCCGGACGTTTTGCAGTATAAATGACCTCCTTTTAATGTCACGGATAAAATATTCTATATAAATAGACTACACTACATTAATATAAAAATCAAGCTATTTTTAAAGATCAGACTACCCCAATTTGCACCAATATTTTCCGGAATTATTTTACGTTAATATTAATTTTTTGACGACAATCTGAAGAAAATGGAGATTTGCTGCTATATAAAAAAATTATAGTTAGTTATCAGCTTTAAATATTGTACAGAAATGCGAAAGCGTGATAAATTATGATATGCCATAAAGCATATAAAACATATTAAAATACTATGAAAACCGCAGAAAAATTTGTCCAAAGAGCGGAAATCAAATGGTAATCAGTATACATAATGTATTCTAGTTATACTGGCGGTTCTGTTAGTTCAGAGCCGCTTTCGTAGGTTGATACCGGCGAAGTGGAGCTGGGAAACAGGAATGTGGCAATATATGGAAATGCAGTCTGTGTAATAAAATGACAACAGCTACAGGGGAAAGGAAAGAGGAAAAATGACAATTCAACAGATCAAGTATGCTTTGGTCATTGCACGCTGCGGATCAATGAATAAGGCGGCAGAACTTTTGTTTATATCACAGCCGGCTTTGTCGAATACGATCAAGGAATTAGAAAACGAAGTTCATATTACGATCTTTAACAGAAGCAAGAAGGGGGTTTCCCTGACAAATGAAGGGACGGACTTTTTATCTTATGCCAGACAGGTATATCAGCAGTTTGAACTGTTAGAGGAACAGTATCTCAATGAAAGAACAACGGTATATAAATTCGGTGTTTCAACACAACATTATTCCTTCGCTACAAAAAGTTTTATTGAAACGGTAAAAAAATTTGACACACAGGAATATCAGTTCGCGATCCGGGAAACGAAGACATTTAATGTAATTCGGGATGTGGGAGATGAGCGAAGCGAGATCGGAGTGCTTTTTTTAAGTCAGTTGAATGCGAAGGTATTACAGCGTTATTTTGATGAGTATGATCTTTCGTTTACAGAGCTGGTTGACACAAGTGCGTATGTATATATGCATAGGAGTCATCCGTTGGCTCAAAAAGAGACGATTCGTTTTGAAGAACTTCAGGATTATCCGTGCCTGTCGTTTGAACAAGGGAAAGAGAGTTCCGTCTATCTGGCGGAGGAGATTCTGAGCGAGAAAGCATATCTGCGTTCTGTTACCGCAAGCGACCGTGCAACCATGTTGAATCTGATGAAGGGGTTAAATGGATATACGTTGTGTTCGGGGATCATATCCGAGGAAAGTAACGGAGACGAATATACCGTGATTCCTTTTTGCGAGGACGGGGAGCATATGAACACGGTTATGAAGATTGGTTATATTATGAAAAAGAATCATGTGCTCAGTGAAGTGGGAGAAGAGTATATTAAGGAATTGAAAAATTATCTGCAAATAACATAGACAATCCGGATCAGAGTTGCGTTATAAATAAAAGTTATAACACGAAATCATTTTTTTGGATTATACAAAGATAAAATCGGATGGTAAGGTAAAATATGTTGAGCGTTTAATTGGAATACATTATTGTGATATATCTTTCGTGTGGGAAAGGGGATTGGAAATGAGTTATAAGGTGGCGATTGCCAGTACGGATGGAAAAGTGATCAATCAGCATTTTGGAAAAGCGGATCGGTTTCATATTGTTGAAATCAGTGAAGAAGGTTCCTATCAATATATAGGTACACAAAATGTAGTTCCGAGCTGCAATGGTGGCTTTCATGATACGAGTGCATTTGATGATATTTTAAACAGCCTGAAGGATGTTCAAGTGTTTCTGGTCTCCAGAATCGGAGAGGGCGCAGCTGCTTATTTGGAACAGCATGACAGGATTGTATATCAGGCACCATATCCGATCGATCCGGTGCTGGATAAAATTATAAAAGATAAAATTTATCTGACGGATAATTGGAAACCGTTGAGGGAGGATAGTTAGATATATGGCAGTAGCATTAGAAGAATTAACAGATAAACACCCGTGTTTTGCTCTGGGGAAAAAGGGAAGCAATGGAAGGATTCATCTTCCGATCAGCCCGACCTGCAACATCCAATGTAAGTTCTGTGATCGGAAAATCAATGATTATGAAGAACGTCCGGGTGTGGCAGCGACGGTGATAAAACCGGAGGAATCTCCGGATGTGATCAGACAATCGTTGGAGGTATGTCCGGATATAACGGTTGTGGGAATTGCGGGTCCGGGCGATACGCTTGCATCTGATTATGCGCTGCAGACGTTTCGGCTGGTAAAGGAGGCATATCCGTCTCTGTTAAAATGTATGAGTACCAACGGCCTGTTGCTTTCGGAGAAGGCGGAAGAAATTATTGAAGTAGGGATTGATTCTCTTACGGTCACCGTAAATGCGGTCGATCCGGAGATAGAGGCACAGCTGAATACGGGAATCCTATATCACGGGAAATGGTATGAAGGAAGCGAAGCAGCAAAGATCCTGATACATAATCAGTTGGAAGGAATCCGGAAGATCAGTGAAGCCGGAATTATGATCAAAGTGAATACGGTGCTTGTGCCGGAGGTAAATGATCAGCATATAGAAGAGATTGCAAAAACCGTAGCAGAGGCCGGAGCTAAGATTTATAATGTGATTCCTTTGATTCCGCAGTATGAACTGGCAGATAAGCGGCAACCGACCTGTGCGGAACTGGGCGAGGCCAGAGAAAAGGCAGCCCGGTATCTGGATGTATTCTGTCACTGTCAGCGGTGTCGGGCAGATGCAATTGGTGTTCCGGGCGGCAAAGATTTTGGGAAACAGATATATCTGAACAGAGTAGCGGTAAAAGAAACATTTTCACATGGTTAAAAGGGGATTTCCCTTTAACATATAAAATTAAGATTTAGGCGTTTGTGAAACTCCAATTTACATTTTTTTAATTGTGAATATTATATAGTTCCATCGCAGACACGTTCACACTCTGTCTTCGGCGTAGTGGTACTAAATTCGTGTTACACACTCATTAAGTACCAACGCCTGCGCCAAGGTCTGCTCATGGAATCTATATAATATTCACAATAGATTCAAGTATAATAAGGAGTTTCACAATTACCTATAAAAATTAAGATTAAGAAAGAGGAAAGAAAAATGGGAAATTTGAGACAGGTAGCAATTTATGGAAAAGGTGGTATCGGTAAATCTACAACAACACAGAATCTGACAGCAGGTCTGGTAGAACTTGGCAAGAAGGTAATGGTGGTTGGATGCGATCCGAAGGCGGATTCGACCAGATTATTACTGGGAGGACTTGCACAGAAAACGGTTTTGGATACGTTGAGAACAGAGGGTGAGGATATCGATCTTAACCAGATCCTGAAAGAGGGTTATAAAGGCACAAGATGTGTGGAATCCGGCGGACCGGAACCCGGCGTCGGCTGTGCAGGACGTGGAATCATCACTTCGATTGGTCTTTTAGAGCGTCTTGGCGCATATACGGATGATCTTGATTACGTGTTCTATGACGTATTGGGTGACGTTGTCTGCGGTGGATTTGCAATGCCGATCCGTGAAGGAAAAGCACAGGAGATCTACATTGTGGCAAGTGGTGAAATGATGGCGCTTTATGCGGCAAATAATATCTCAAAGGGTATCAAGAAATATGCAAAACAGGGTGGTGTACGTTTGGGCGGTATCATCTGCAACAGCCGTAACGTCGACCGTGAAGAGGATCTGCTTCGTGCGTTTGCCGAGGAACTCGGAACCCAGCTTTTGTATTTCGTTCCAAGAGATAATCTGGTACAGCGCGCTGAGATTAACAAACAGACGGTAATCGCGTATGATCCGGATTCAAACCAGGCACAGGAGTATAGAAATCTGGCAGAGGCAGTAGAGAATAATACCAAGCTGACGATTCCGACTCCGATGACACAGGACAGACTGGAAGAGATTCTTATGGAATATGGTCTTTTTGACGGCTTGAAGGACGATTACAGAATATGATCGGAGTTCCCACAGCAGAACGCGCCGTGATTCTGTCAAAATAAATCGTGAAAACGATTTCAAAAAAATAGACGAAGTCAAAGAAAATCACCCCTGAAACATCTGTTTTGGGGGGTGATTTTCTTTATTTTGACATAAAATTATGGTTCTCTGAATACGTTTTCTCAAAAAAAAATTGTTTTAAAAAGGAGAATCGAATATAGTAACTAATAAGCAGAGAAGTGAAATATCTGCTATTCTGCAAATGACATATAGGAGAAATGTGTTATGAAAAATAATATCACACGCCGATTCTACTCGGCGGGAGGATTGATAAATTGTTGCTTGTAATGTTTCTAAATCACAAGTGTTCTACTAATTGTTAGGTTCATTATAATGTGATTTTAGGGAAAAGACAATTATCAATATATTATGGTTAGCTATAGGTTTTGCTTATAGCAGAAAGAGGGGAATTATATGGAAGCAGGGATGGAAAGCAGAACTTCAAAGGTTTGTGCATTTGTAAGAGCATGGTACTCCGGAGAAAAGCAGGGCAGGCTTTGTGATGATTATCTTGCGTATGAACTTTTGGGGGAAGCGGAGTATAAACAGATACATTCCGATCTGATCAGGAAAGATTCTGCACTCTATAGAAAAGAAGGAGATTCTCTCGAAAGTGTGATTAACCGTTTTTTATTACCGATCATAATTCCAAGAATGAATTTTTTGGAGAAACGAATCGAACGTTTTGGGAAAAACGGTGAAAAGATTCAGTATGTGATCTTAGGAGCAGGTTCTGATACATTTTCTTTCCGCTCTAAGAATGAAAATATTGAAATATTTGAGGTCGATCATCCGTCCACACAGAGACAGAAATTAAAACGTGTGGATAGTAAGGGATGGGAGATTCCGAAAAATGTACATTATGTGTCGGTGGATTTTGAAACCGAGCATATAGGAGAAGCCTTGCTAAAGGCGGGATTTCAGAAGGGGAAAAAGACAATATTCAGCATAATGGGAGTAAGCTATTATTTATCGCTGCCGGTTTTTGCGGATATGTTGTTAGAGATCTCTGCCCTTTCCACCAAGGGTAATGTTGTAGTTTTTGACTATCCGCAAAAGCGTCAGAATATGTCTGACAAGGTAAAAAGACTTCGGAATTTCACAGAAAATTTGGGAGAAAAAATGCAGGATGGATATGACTACTACGAAATATGGAGAGTGTTAGATCTTTTAGGTTTTAAGATTGATACCTTGCTCACACCGGAAAAAGTGCAGAAAAAATATTTTGAAAACGATACAGAGGTGGGAGCATTTGACAATGTTTGTCTTCTGTCAGCAAAGTATTTACATAGCGACATGGATTTGGAGACAGGAAGAGAAGAATTACAAAAATGTATATCACAAATATCAAAAATAGAGGAGGCATATTTATGAGTAATTATAACAGTAAGAAAACACAGGTTATTCACGGTGGCATTTCAATGGATGAGAGAACAGGTGCGGTAAATGTTCCAATTTACATCACATCGACCTTTAAGCAGGATGGACTTGGCAAAATGAGAGGATATGAATATTCCAGAACCGGTAATCCGACCAGAGAGGCATTGGAAAGTCTGATTGCGGATCTGGATGGAGGAAAGGCAGGTTTTGCATTTGGTTCCGGAATGGCAGCGATTGATGCGGTGCTGAGACTGCTCCATACGGGTGATCGTGTGTTGATCTCAAGTAATGTATATGGTGGAACCTTCCGGATCCTGGATAAGATTTATCAGAACGTCGGAATCAATTATACGATTCTGGATAAAGATGAGCCGGAGGATTTTGAAAAAGCGATCACTCCTGACGTAAAGGCTGTTCTGCTGGAGAGCCCTGCGAATCCGCTTTTAAATATTACCGATATCGGAAAGATTGCGGAGATTGC
Source organism: uncultured Lachnospiraceae bacterium (assembly GCA_905235545.1). Taxonomy (GTDB): domain Bacteria; phylum Bacillota; class Clostridia; order Lachnospirales; family Lachnospiraceae; genus CAG-590. The sequence continues at coordinate 8,296 of CAJOMI010000021.1, forward strand.
CCATCAGCATGATCTTCTGGTTATTGTTGACAATACGTTTATGACGCCGTATCTGCAAAGACCGATCGAATTGGGAGCAGATATTGTGGTCTACAGTGCTACCAAGTATTTAAGCGGACATAGTGATGTGATCGCCGGTCTGGTTGTGGTTACAACGGACGAACTGGCTGAGAAGATCGCCTTTATTCAAAATTCTACAGGCGGAGTTTTGCCACCGTTTGATTCCTTCTTATTGATGCGGGGTATTAAAACATTGAGTGTGCGTATGGACAGACATGTGGAAAATGCTGAAAAAGTGGCAGACTTCCTAAGCAATCATGATGGAGTAAAAGCAATCTATTATCCGGGTCTTCCGACGGATAAGGGTTATGAAACGAATAAAAAACAGGCAAAAAATGGTGGTGGCATGATTTCCTTCGAGTTGAAAGAGAAATATGATATTGAGACATTTTATGAGAGTCTCACGCTTGTCACACTGGCAGAAAGCCTTGGAGGTGTCGAGTCATTAGTCTGCCATCCGGCAAGTATGACACATGCTTCTATTCCAAAGGAGATTCGGGAAAAAGTTGGTATTACGGATAATCTGATCCGCCTTTCAGTGGGAATTGAAGATGTTCAGGATATCATTGCAGATCTTGAGCAGGCGATCAAAAAGGCGGAAAGGTAATAGAAGGAGGGACGAACATGTCTTATTATAATTCCATGCAGGAACTGATTGGAAATACTCCGATCGTCAAATTGAATCATGTTGGTATCAATCCGGATGTGAATCTGTTTGCAAAACTGGAACTCTATAATCCGTCAGGGAGTGTAAAAGACCGAACCGGCTTATACATGATCCGGGATGCGGAAGAAAAGGGCAAACTGAAGCCGGGCGGGACGATCATCGAGGCCACTGCCGGAAATACAGGGCTTGGTATTGCATTTGCAGCTTTAAACCGAGGATATCGGGTCATATTTGTGGTTCCGGATAAATTCTCGGAGGAAAAGAAACAGCTGATGCATGCGCTCGGGGCAGAGATTGTCGGTACGCCGAGAGAACAGGGAATGCTTGGTGCAGAAAATAAAGCAAATGAGCTTCTTGAGCAGATTCCGGATTCCATATCACTCCGACAATTTCGGAATATGAGCAATCCCCTGGCCCATTATGAAACCACCGGTAGGGAGATATATGAGCAGATGGACGGTAAGATCGATTATCTGGTAGCGGGAGCCGGAAGCGGTGGAACCTATTCCGGAATTCTCAGATACCTGAAGGAAAAGAATCCGAATATAAAGGGAATTCTGGCAGATCCGGTGGGCTCTACCATGGGTGGCGGAGTCCATGAGGATTATGATATAGAGGGAATCGGCAATGATTTTATTGCGGACACCATGGATATGTCACTGGTGGATGATGTGATCAAGGTGACGGATAAGGAGGCATTTTTGCATGCACAAACTCTGGCTTCCAAGGAAGGCATTTTTGCAGGGTCTTCTTCCGGAGCAGCGCTGGCAGCCTCATTAAAGTTGTCAGAAAGAATTACGGGCGGGAATATTGTCACGGTATTTCCGGATCGGGGAGACCGGTATTTTAGTAAGGGATTGTATTCCTGATGAAGAACGGATCACAAATGAGACAGTTAAATAAATGCATTCTTATCTCTTTTCGGAAATGATAGGAACATCGCACGGTATGGTAATTTCCATCTGTGCGGTTGCCTTTTTTCGCCGGACGCTGCAAACTATGGTTTGCCGGTTTCCGACCAAACAGAGGGGCAATCGCACAGGTGGAAATTTTTTTGCGACCTGTTATAAGAAAAACTTATTAAGATGTATCAGTTTTGTGTATTTTACAAGGACTGCGGGCGATGTTATATTGAGGAAAGTCATAATACCATATAAAACATATTTGCATACTATGGAATGGTGCATCAATGAATGCCGAAAGGAGACGTGTCATATTTGAATAAGATTGAAGTGGATCATTTAACGATGAGGTATAAGGAAAAAAACAACCGGTTTACAGCATTGGAAGATGTTACTTTTTCAGTGGAAAATGGTGAGTTCGTCAGCATTATTGGCTCCAGTGGATGTGGAAAAAGTACGCTTTTAAGTGTACTTGAAGGAATCAATCCCCCTTCGGAGGGAATTGTGAAGATTGACGGTAAGGAAATAACGGGAACAGGAACAGATCGGGGAGTCGTGTTTCAGCACTATTCTCTTTTCCCGTGGCTGACCGCAAGAAAGAATGTCGAATTTGGCATCAAGCAGGCAAGGCAGGATTTGTCCAAGGCAGAGCGGGTAAAGATCGCAGACAGTTTTCTGGACAAAGTGGGGCTCAAGGAGTTTAAGAACAAATATCCGGCTCAACTTTCCGGCGGTATGCAGCAGAGAGTCGCAATTGCAAGGGCTCTGGCAATGGATACCGAAATTTTACTGATGGATGAACCGTTTGGTGCAATTGATGCAAAAAACCGTACGATTTTACAGGATCTTCTCTTGAAACTCTGGGAAGGAAACGGGACACAGGAGAAAAAAACCGTTGTTTTTGTGACACATGATATTGATGAGGCGATCTTGCTTTCCGATCGAATTGTTATGCTGTCGGCAAATCCCGGTAAAGTATATAAGGAAATCAAGGTACCATTCAACAGACCGAGAAACCGATTGGAACTCGTACAGACAAAGGAATATGGCTCCATCAGAAACAAACTGGTGTCATTGTTCTATAGTGATGTTGCGGACAGGATCGGCGGTTCGGAAGTGGTGATATGATATACCAGGGTCAAAAGTCCGAGCCCACTTTGAGCTTGCTCAAAAGTGGGTGAACGACTTTATGACCCCAATATCATATGATGAAAGTCTATGAGTTTTGCAAATGCAAAATGCATATAGAGTAACAGGAAGAGAGGAGAAAAGACTATGAAAATGAAAAAAATACTTGCCGTGGCATCTGTTGTGGCTGTTTTTGTTGGTACTTTGACAGGTTGCGGCAAAACAGGAGGAACCGGAGGAACAGAACAGGGGACAGAACAGGCAGAAACAAATACAAAATCAGAAAGTACACTCAAAAATCTAAATGTCGGTTATCTTCCTTCTCCGGGACATTTGCTTTACTTTATAGCACAGGAAGAGGGATATTTCAAAGAAGAAGGTCTGGATATCAATCTGGTCATGTTTGGTGAGAATAACAGTGAACTTGCAGCTCTTGAATCAGGTAAAATTGATGTGGGCGCATTTGGTTCCAGTGAGCTGGTCACATTTCTGGCAGATGGACATGATCTGTCTGTATTTGCCGGAGCGATGAAGGCAGGACATGGAATTATCGTGAAGGACAGCCTTGTGGAAGGAATTCCAAAAGAAGACTGGTCCCTTGAGCTTCTTGTGGGGAAAACAATCGGAGTTGAGGGAGTGGATTCCGGACATATCGTGTATCGCGATGCATTGAAAAAGCTGGGCTATGGCGATGATGATGTTACATTCCTGGTATTTGAAGATGGTGCGGAGGCATACGCTTCCTTAAAGAATGATGACATCGATGCAGCGATTCTTTATGCGCCTTACCGAATACTGGCAGAAGATGAAGGGTATACCATTCTTTCCAACAGCGGTGATGTGGATGGGTTCCATGAGCATGTATGTTGTCGTCAGGCGGCTCTGACCTCGAAAATAGAGGAAGATCCGGATACCTATAAAGCATTTTTGCGTGCACTGATCAAAGCTTATAAATTCTATAAAGAAGATCATGAAAAATCAATTGATGATATTGCGGTTTATGTGGATGTCGATAAAGAACTGTTAAAGGCAGATACCTATGACTATGATGATGAGATTGCGAATCCGGATCCGGACATCGCAAATATGACGAATTTTTATGAAGCGCTCGTTGATCTGGATTTTGTGAAACAGTTTGATATTGGAAAATCGCTGACAGCAGATTTATATGAGCAGGCATTAAATGAAATCATAGAAGAGAATCCGGATGATGAGGTATATAAACATCTGGCCGAATATCATGAGAATAGTGCTTCCGTTTCTGAATAATCTGACGAATAACCAGCCTGCTTTCCCGAATCGTACAGGTCGAAAAGCAGGCTGTGATATTGCTGAATTGATTAAAACGCAGCACTGACTGATCAATGGAACATGGAGGAATCAGAATGACAAAATATAAGCGCCTTTTGAATATGGCAAATCTGTTTTATCTGCTCTTTCTTTTTATTCAGCTTCTTCCGGACACCACAAAAAAGCCGGGTGAGGGTTTGTATGCCATATATGCGGTGACAGCGGCAGAAGTTATATTACTTGTCCTGACATTTGTAATAAAAAGAACAGAAAGCTTTACTTCGGTTCAGGATGTATTTTCCATCGTATTTGGCATTTTGGTGGTGTGGACGATGTTGACAGCAAAATTAAATGTGGTTCCGGAAGATATTTTCAAAGCACCGGGAGTGGTCATAAAGCAGTTTGTCGAGGATTTTCCAAGACTTTTGTCCGATTTACTCAGCTCGCTCTCAATTGTCTTTATGGGATATTTTCTGGCACTGATCACAGCGATTCCGATCGGTCTTGCGCTGGCATGGAATGCCCGGTTGGGAAAAGCCTTTTCCCATGTGGCTAATTTTCTTGGCTCGATCCCTCCGGTCGTGTTCATTCCTTATACGCTGGCACTGCTGCCCACATTTAAGAGCTGTTCTGTTTTTGTGATATTTATAACCGCTTTCTGGCCAATCCTGTCGGGAACGATGAGCGGTGTTCTGAACGTGGAAGAGAAGATCGTAAATTCTGCAAGGGTACTGAATTTAAGTCCTGTCAGCATTTTGTTTCAGGTAATGCTGCCGGCATCGCTGCCACAGATCTTTGACAGCTGTAATATTGCATTGTCGCTTTCATTTATCCTGCTTACATCGGCTGAGATGATCGGCGGGGGAAGCGGAATTGGTTTTTATATTCAGTACTATGCTAATTTTGGTAATTTCACAAGGATAATGGTTGGCATCATTTTTCTTGGAATTGTAGTAACAGCGATCACGGCAATCGTACTAAAGATTGAAAACAGATTATTAAAATGGAAAAAATAGGAAAGGGGTTTAAGTCATGGTAAAAGATATTAACCTGAACTTAGAAACAGTTGAAAATCGGGAAATGCGACTCGGTTCCATCATTTCATGGGATGGAAAAGCATCTGAACTGATTGAATTGTCAAAATATGAGGAAAGAAGTTTAAAACAGCGCGGCTGTGGTAAAAATGGTGGCGGATGCCGCCTATGTGAACTGGAGATGCCGTTTAATCAGCAGAGTATGTGTGCGAACTCCATTGCATCTTGTCAGGCAGGAAATTTGCGGGATTGTGTGCTGATACAGCATTCTCCTGTGGGGTGTACCGCAAGAAATCCGGAATTCAACCTTGCATTCCGAAACGGTCTTGAACGCCGTGACATTAAGCCGAGAAATATCAATATTGTCACAACGAACTTGTTGGAAAATGACATGGTATTTGGAGCAAGCGCAAAGTTGAGAAAGGCAGCATTGGAAGCCTATGAACGGTATAACCCGAAGGCAATTTTTCTTTCAATGTCCTGCTCTACTGCAATTATTGGTGAAGATATCGTAAGTGTTGCGTCGGATCTGGAAGATGAGATCGGGATACCGGTTGTACCGTTGCAATGCGAGGGATTTCGTTCGAAACACTACAGGCTTTGATGTGGCACAACATGGAGTTGTAAAACATATTACCAATAAAAAACCGAAGAAACAGAAAGATTTGATCAATATCATTGCCCTTTGGGGAACCGATTACTTTACGGATATGTTAAAGCCGTTAGGTCTCAGGGTCAATTATATTATGGATATAGCAAGTTTTGATGAACTTGCCCAGACCTCGGAAGCGGTTGCAACCACAACGTTCTGTCATACACTGGGCTCCTATATGGCAACGGCTCTTGAGCAGGGATTTGGTGTTCCGCAAATTGATGCTCCACAGCCTTATGGAATTGCGGGAACCGATGCGTGGCTTCGTGCAATTGCAAAAGTGGTTGGAAAAGAGAAAGAGGTGGAAGAATATATTCAGTCCGAGCATGAACGTGTGCGTCCGCAAATTGAAGAGCTGAAAGAAAAATTGAAGGGTGTCAGCGGATTTGTACTGACGGGATCCTCTTATGCGCATGGATTGATCTCGGTTCTGCGGGAATTGGGCATTACCGTAAACGGCTCTGTGGTATTCCATCATGATCCGGTATATGATGGAGGATATGCCGGACAGAATAGCTTGAAAACGTTGGTAGATACCTATGGAGATATTCCGAATTTTACCGTCAGCAAGACCCAGCCGTTCCAGCTTCCGGCTCTTTTGGAACGTGTAGATGCGGATTTTATTATTGTGCGTCATAACGGACTTGCACCTAATGCTGCGAGAATGGGTATTCCTTCTTTTGCAATGGGAGACGAGCATTTCCCTGTTGGATACGATGGAATTATCCGGACCGGAAATGCAATTCTGGATATACTTGCAAGAAAGAAATTCAATGCGGTTTTGAAACGTCATGTATCGCTCCCATATTCGAAATGGTGGCTGGATCAGAAGGATCCGTTTATATTGGCAAAAAATCCGGAAATACTGGATGAGAAAGGAGAGACAGGGGATGCCGAGTAAAAATAAATCAATTACACATCCACATTATGCTTGTGCTTTGGGAGCAGCTTATACAGTTTCTGCTATACCGGGAGGGGTTCCTATTATTAACTGTGGACCGGGATGTGTTGACCAGCAATATTTTACAATGTCTTTTTGTAATGGATATCAGGGTTCCGGCGGTATTGGTGGCGGAGATATTCCGGGAACCAACTCCGGTGAGAACGAGATTATATTTGGTGGAGCGAAGAAGCTTGACAATGTTATAAAATCAGCATTAAAGATTATGGATGGCGATCTGTTTGTTGTGCTATCCGGATGTTCTCCTGAACTGGTGGGAGATGATGTTCCTTCGGTTGTCAAAAAATATCGTGAGCAGGGATATCCGATCGTGCATGCAGAGGTACCGGGATTTAAGGGCAACAATCTTTACGGTCATGAAGTGGTCATAAAATCGATCATTGATCAGTTTGTAGGGGAAAGCAAGGCAAGAAAGAGAAAAAATCTGATCAATCTCTGGTTTGAGGCTCCTTATTTCAATACGTTTTGGCGAGGAAATTACGAAGAGATCAAGCGTGTTTTGGAAGGTGCCGGATTTGAAGTCAATGTATTTTTCGGTTCTGAAAGCAATGGTGTTTCCGAGTGGAAAAATATTCCAAAGGCTGCATTTAACCTTGTAGTATCACCGTGGCTTGGGTTGGGTGTTGCAAAACATCTGGAAGAAAAATATAACCAGCCGTATCTGCATATTCCGGTCATTCCGATTGGAGAGGAAGCAACGTCGGAATTTTTGAGAAAGGTTGTTGAATTTGCAGGAATCAATCCTGAAAAATCCGAGAAATTTATTGAGAAGGAGGCAAAGAGATATTACTATTATCTGGATCATTTTGCTGACTTCTTTGCGGAATACTGGTTCGGATTTCCTTCCCAGTTTGCAACTGTCGGAGATGCGGCATATAATCTGGCCATTACAAAATTTCTGGCAGATCAGATTGGACTGATTCCGGTGAAACAGATCATAACAGACAATACGCCTGAAAATTATCGGGAAGATATTGCAGAACTTTACCATAATTTAACGGAAGGCGTCGATGTTGAGGTCAAGTTTATAGAAGATGGGTATCTTGCGGAAGAAGAAATTGAAAAAGCAGATTTTGGCTCCAGTATTCCACTGGTATTGGGTTCTTCGTGGGAGAGAGATGCGGTAGATAAGATCAATGGTATATTAGTCGAAATAGGAACGATTGCCACAGAGGAAGTGGTCATTAACAGATCCTACATAGGCTATCGGGGAGCACTTTCCCTGATCGAGCAGATTTATTCGGCTGCAGTCCGGCTGAATCCTTAGTCCGGCGATCACCCTGAAAGGGCGTAATGATAAAGC
>CAJOMI010000022.1 GCA_905235545.1 uncultured Lachnospiraceae bacterium
CTTGCAGAGAAAACTGTTTGCTCGACTGGAGGAGCGATTTGGTCCCTGTCCTGCGGAACACGATGAGGACTATGTGTTTCATATGACAGTGGCGATTGGGGGTGCACCTTATGAAGATTACCGCAAGGCTTATGATGTGCTTTCAAAGCGCGTATATCATGAAGAATTGCTGTTTGACAAATTAGGACTTTTATATTACGACGATGATGACATTAAGCCGGGAACCTATTTTTGTTATAAGATTGCGGAACTGTGAAATATATAACAGTGAAGCCTTTGGCTTCCATGTTATACGTCAGAAATAGCCTCGCGTTCCGACTGTACAATTTACGTTGCTGATACGCCGTCTCACAGCATGTGCAGGCGGCTGAAGGGTGGCGTACGTTTGAATAGTAACAGTCACTGAAATCCTCATCATTATTGTTTAAGTTTTTGTGGTATAAGAGGAACGAATGTGGTATACTTTAAACATCTTTTGAACCGGAAATCCATGGGATCCGCTTGCCGGAAGGATGTTTACCGGGCGGTCGATGAAGCAGGAAGCCCATTGGCTTTAGACAATGGGTAGTTCGTATAAGGATGAACATGGCATTGACTAGGGAAGAAATGAAATTTCAGGATTGAAGAAAGGATAAGTGCGATGATAAATGGGACTAGTTTTTTAAAATTTCCGGATGGAGTTCGTCTTTCAAACGGCAGGGAGATTGTTTCGGAGGGAAATGGTGTTTATTCGTCAGACGATGTGAAAGTCAGTCTGGTGATTGGGAATAATATTCTGGAGGCAGATGTACAGGCAGATCAGACAGCGGTAAGCGAAGTTGTTCTGTATTGGAATGATATGATGGTGGATGCAGGTGATCTGCTTGGAGATCATTGGGAAAGAGGCTACGGTGATCTGGAGTGGAAAGGAAAAAAAGATACAACCGTTATGCCGTGGTATTTTCTCGATGACAGAGGTCAGAAATGCTTCGGATATGGAGTGAAGGTCAGACCTTCCGCTATGTGCTGGTGGGAAACGGATGGACGTAATCTCCTGTTGCATCTGGATGTACGTTGCGGAAGTAAAGGCGTGCTTTTAAACGGAAGACGCCTGAAGATGGCAGAGATCATCATGTATCGCTTTGAGGGAACGGATGCATTTTCTGCGGCACAGTCTTTTTGCCACAGTATGTGCGACGATCCTTTGTCATGCGATAAGCCGGTATATGGAAGCAACAACTGGTATTATGCCTACGGAAACAGCTCCAGAGATGACATTTTGCGGGATGCCAAATATCTTGCAGATATGACACAGGGAAATGATAATCGTCCGTTTATGGTCATCGACGATGGCTGGCAGACGGCGCATACGGAGGCTTATAACGGAGGTCCGTGGAATCTGGGTAATGATGATTATGGAGACATGGGGAAGTTGGCAGCAGATATAAAAGAGCTTCATGTCCGCCCGGGTATCTGGTTCAGACCGCTTTTGGATTCTTTTGATGAGATTCCGGAAGAATGGAGATTGGAGCGGGATGCCACAGTGCTTGATATTTCTGTTCCTGAAGTGCTTGCATATGTGAAAAAAGATGTCAGCTGCATTCGTGAATGGGGATTTGAGCTGATCAAACATGATTTCTCAACCTTTGATATTATGGGATTATGGGGATCGGAAATGGGTTCCGGACTTACCGCAGCAGACTGGAGTTTCCGGGACACCTCACGGACAACCGCTGAGATCATTGTGGATTTCTATCGCGCTATCCGTGAAGCGGCAGGAGATGTTATTATCCTTGGGTGTAACTGCATCGGTCATCTGGGTGCCGGTCTTATGGAAGCCAATCGTACCGGTGATGATACCAGCGGCGTAGAATGGGAAAGAACCCGTAAGATGGGTGTTAATACTCTGGCTTTTCGTATGCCGCAGCATGGAACTTTTTTTGGCGCGGATGCAGATTGCGTTGGTATTACAGAAAAAATACCTTGGGAGAAGAACAGACAATGGATGGAATTGCTATCTGTCAGCGGTACACCGTTTTTTGTATCGGTGAAGCCGGGCACATTGACTCCGTCGCAGGAGAGTGAATTGAGAGAGGCATATCGCAAGGCATCTGCCAATACTGTAACAGCGGTTCCGCTGGATTGGAAAGAAAGTAAGCTTCCGGGCAAATGGAATACGTTTGAAGGTGTAAAAGAATATAACTGGTAGAGCGGTTATTTCGTATATACAAAGGGTGGGACGTTGATCCCATCCTTCACTTGCTTTTCCTAATATAATAGTTTAGTATCAATACAGAAATCTATATCAGGGAGGATATATTTTGATGGAGAAAGCAGAATATGTTTCATTGAAAGACAGGATTCAGAAATATCGATATCTGATACTTTTCATATTATTTTGCGTGTTTTTTGCAGCTGTGCCATATATGGGTGATGATATCCGTTGGGGATCGGCAACAGGACTGCGACGTCTGAAAAATGGATTTAAAGGTTATGGTGGAAGATATTTTGGATATTATATTATTCTGGTTCTATCCAGAATGCCGGTGATCAAAACGATATTCATGAGTGCAGTCACTGTGGGTGTGGTGTATCTGATGGAGAAATTGGCAGAGAGAAGGATTGCGTTTTATATCACATTATTTGCAATCGTGGCCATGCCTTTAGCTATGTTTAGCAATACGATTTCGTGGGTATCCGGGTTCGCAAACTATATGACCAGTATTTTTCTGACGCTGATTTATATATGCAGTTTGTATGCACTTATTGATCAGGAAGAAAAAAAGGAAAAATGGATTTTTGTAATCCTGTATGCTCTGTTAGGTCTTGCAAATGCATTGATCGTAGAACACTTTACACTGTTGAATCTCGCACTGTGGTTTGCCGGGATGTTATATGCATGGCTGCGGAAACATACGGCATATATAAAACATATTGCGTATGGGGTGGGGTTGATTGCCGGAACGGTACTCATGTTATCCAATTCAGCTTATGGACTTATAGCTGACCAGAAGGATTTTTATCGGGGGATTAGAACGACCAGTGGAATATATAATTACCGATTGATATGCGAGTATGGTTTTTTTGGCAGTGTTTTTCTCAATCTTCTCCTGTTCTTTGTGGTGTATCGGTTTTATCAGATGGAAAAAGGAAATTTGCATGGTTGGAAACGCAGGCTTTATGTATTGGGTATGTCGGTACTGGGGATATATGCTCTGCTTACCGGAATGTGTGCTTGGATACAAGGACCTGCGAATCAGCAGGATTTGCCTGATCTGATTCGAATACACGCAATAGCAACGACGGTTTTTTTCTTTGCAGTGCTTATTGTTGTGGGAATCATTGCGCTGCATAAAAATTATGTTCTGGAATTGGCACTTCCGGTATGCAGCATGTTGTTTACGGCAGCGATATTTGTATTTGTCAGTCCGGTTACGCCGAGATGCCTGCTGGGAAGCTATTTTTTTGAATTGCTGTTGATATACATGATCATGAAACTGCTTCCGGACTGGAAGGAGACATGGAAACAGAAATGTGAAAAGATTTTGCGCATGGGAACACTGATCGGATTTGGATTCTATTTTATTATTTTGTGCAGGGTTTCCATAGCAGATCGGAACCGGTTATTGGAAATCCGCAGACAGATCGATGAGGGAAATAAGAAAATTACGATGGAGCATATTCCGTATGAAAAATATGTTCATAATATTACGCCGATCCGGAGATTTGAAATCAATGGATATAAATCTTTTTATCATATTCCGAAAAAAGTAAAGATCAAAGTAAAAGAGCAAACAGAAAGTGAGTAAATGAAAATGGATCAAATACTTTTGATTGAAAACAAAGATTCCTATGGAATTACATATTATGAGCATGGACAGGCATACATGGGAAGTCATCGCGGAATGCGCTTTCGGTTGGCAAGAGAACCGATGGAAGATGTGGCATTGTTGCCGGAAGAGAAAAAAGGAGATGCCGTTTTTGAAGCAACGATATGGCCGGAACCATTCTGCTACGAAATGACACCGAATGAGAAGAAGACGACGGCGACTTTTCCTTTCAATATGGAAGGAAAGGAAAAGATGATAGCATGGCTCAATGAACAGTATGAGGCGAGATTTGATGAGTGGGAAGCGGTTCGGGCAAAACACTGATCAATTCATTTGTAGAGCATTATAATCCTTATATAATGGAATATTATATGATTGATGTAGAACACATTTCCTTTTCTTATGGAAAGAAACCAATTCTTAAAGATATATCCTTTCATGTGAATAGTGGGGAGAGAATTGCCATCATCGGCAACAATGGATGCGGCAAATCCACTCTTTTGCGGATCATGGCGGGAATAATCAAGCCACAGGAGGGAACGGTGCGTTATTATGGGAAAGATGCATGTTCCGACAGGGATTTATTTCGTAAATATTGCGGCTATGTGCCACAAGAGAATCCGTTGATGGAGGAATTGTCTGTAAAGGATAATCTGCGGCTGTGGAATAAGGGAAAGAAAGAGATTCCGGAAGAGATTATTCGTATGAACGGCTTGGAAAACATATTGACAGAAAAAGTTACCGTGCTGTCAGGGGGTATGAAAAGAAGGTTGAGCATTGCCTGTGCAATGATGGGAATGCCGCCAATCATGTTGATGGATGAGCCTACGTCAGCGCTGGATATGGAATATAGGAAACAGATTCATGAGTGGATGGATCGTTATCGGAAAATGAATGGAACATTGGTAATTGTGACACATGATAAAGAAGAAATAGAGGAAAGCGATATAATCTTTAAATTAAAAGGAGGACAATGATATGGCTGAAGAATTTAACTTTGATCCGATGACGGGAGAGCGGATCACACAAAGCGGAGCACCGGCATTTGATCCGATGACGGGAGAGCGGATCGCACAAAGCGGAGCACCGGCATTTGATCCGATGACGGGAGAGCGGATTGCACAAAGCGGAGCGCCTGCATTTGATCCGATGACGGGAGAGCGGATTGCACAAAGCGGAGCACCGGCATTTGATCCGATGACGGGAGAGCGGATCGCACAAAGCGGAGCGCCGGCATTTGATCCGATGACGGGAGAGCGAATTACACAAAGCGGAGCGCCGGCATTTGATCCGATGACGGGAGAGCGGATCGTACAAAGCGGAGCGCCGACATTTGATCCGATGACGGGAGAGCGGATCGCACAAAGCGGAGCGCCTGCATTTGATCCGATGACAGGTAGACAGATCGTGGGAAATAAACCGACTGGCAAGAAGAAAGTTCTTCCGATTGTGCTGGGTATAGTCGGCGTAGCCCTGATATTGGTTTGCGGTATATTTGGTCTGGTTGCATCAGGGGTGTTCTCAAGCAATACAGGCAAGGTGCTTTCCGCAACGAGAAAGACGGCAAAAAATGCAGAATTTTTGGGACTTGAAGAAATTGCCGAAATCGTAGCCGATAATAGTTACAGTGTACAAAGTAAAATGGATATATCCGATCAGAATGTGGAAATAACGTATTCAAACACCGATAAGCAAAAAGCGGTAGATTTATCAGCAGATATCAGCGGATTTGGAAATATAAACGGGAAAATGGTTCTTTCGGAAAACAGTTTGGATATTGCAATTCCGTTTCTTACGGATAAAATTTTACACTATAATTACAAAGAGAAAAAGTATGGTGCCATTGCAGATCTTCAAAATGGGGATGTTGCTGACACACTGGATGCGATACTTAATATAATGTATACTTCAGGCGTGCAAGGTAAAGCAGAGAAGAATATGGAAAAGGCCACTCTCGAGCAGATGCGTAACATCAAATTTGAAAAGACCTCTAACGGTTCTTATGAAATTGACGGTAAAGAACGCAAATGCAAAGGATATAAGACAACTCTGACCGATGATGATTTTGAAGCGTATATTGATATTATGGAAAATTATTACAGAGAGAAGTTTTCCGATGTTGATATGGATGAATATTTAAAGGAAATGGAGGATGCCTTTGATGAACTGAAAGAAAGCGTGAAAGACATCGATGATTTGGATATAACAGTATATTTATATAAAGGTAAACTGGCGGCAGTGAATGCAAAAATCGACACTACGGAAATGGAAATCCAATTCAACAATTCGAAAAATCCGTTACAGAAAATTACGATTCCCGTAAATGTAGGTGGTGTGGAAGATGTGCTGGTATGGGAAGGCGTTGAAAACGGTTCACGGATTGTTTATACGGTTGAAGTTTCCGGAGAAGAGGAACCGTTTGTATTATCCTATGATAAGAAGAGCGGAGAATTTGCTTTGGAGATAGATGATGATTTGGAATTAGAGGGCTCCGTGAAGAAAAAATCCGGTAGCATTACCTATACGGTAGATCGCATGATGGTAGACGGGGAAAAGATTGATATACAAGGAGAATATACGATTTCCGACAAGACAGAAAAGATTACCGTCAGCGGCGATACTTTTGATATAGGAAACGCATCGGAAGAAGAACTTACAGATTTTTTGGATGATATCGAAGAAGAACTTAAAGATTTACTGGGTGACGTAGAGGATGTCCTTGAAGATGCTTTCTAGATTGACCGTATTTTATTACAGGTTACAACTTAAAAAATGTATGAAGATAATGCGCAATACACTGATCAGTGTATTATGTATCGTGTTCATTTTTGCAGGAAGTGCTTTGCTGGTCAAAGCACTTTTGCAAAAACAGGATTCTTTTGAAAAGGTAAAAGTAGGCATTGTGATTTTAGACGAAGACCAGACGACAAAGAAACTGTTTCGGCTGCTTTATGCAATGGAAAGTGTGAATAACATATGTTCTTTCGACTTTGTGGATGAGGATACTGTGCAGGAACAGTTAGAATCGGGAGAACTCAAAGCCGCACTGATCATCTCTCCGGATTTTTATAATGATGTCAATAACGGAAGAAATACTCCGGTCACACTCCTTTTAGGAGAAGAGGAGGATTTTGAAACAACGTTTTTTTACGAATTGGTGATGGACGGATGTGAATTGATTCGGACGACAGAGGCACAGATTTATGCCATATCGGATGAGATGGAAGTCTATGAGACGAAGATTACGGTTGATGAAGCACAGGATATGTTTTCCATGCTCTATATTGAACAGATTCTCAGACGTTACGATGCGTTTGAAGAGCTGTTGTTGTCACCTACGGGAACATATAATTTGTCGCAACATTATATGATTGCCGTATTGAGCGCTCTTTTACTGATGTTAGGGTTGAATTTCGGTATACTTTATCAAAAGGATGAGATGGAAATCATTTGGATGTTACAAAGAGATGGAATGTCCAAGTTTGGCTTTTCTATGATCAAGACGGGTGCCATGGCTGTTCCGCTTTGGGTATCTGCGGCTGCCATTTACGGTGGCGGCTGCCTTTTATGTCTGGTGTTTCACACATCTTTTATGTCATGGCAGTGGAGCACTGTTTTGATGTTGGGAATGGTGGCAATCGGAGTGGCATCATATTTTCATCTGATATACAGTTGGTTTGGAAATTCAGAAAAGAGTGGAATGATTCTGTTTGTGCTGAACCTGCTCATGTTGTTGTTTTCCGGCGCTGTATTGCCGGTTTCCTATATGCCGGATTTAATTGAAAAGATATATAAGGCATTTCCGCTTACAATCTGGTGGAGATTGATGGGAAACGGTATCTTCCAAAGTGTTGGGGGGATGGATGTCTTGAAAATTCTATTGCAGACATTGTTGTTTGAACTGATAGGAGCATTGGGAATATGCAAGAGAATGTAGAATGGTTTTTGATATTGTTGAAAATGCAGCTTCGCAGAATTGACACATGGATCTTATTTGGTATTTTTATTCTGTTTTTCGGATTGATAAAAGAGGTAACAATCCCACAAAATGAAAATAATACGGTCGTCCTTTGTGATTTGGATCAGAGTGGGGAATCTGTTACTTTTTCGGAGAAACTTCTCTTGGAACAGAGTGTATTTGAATTCGTGTTACTGGAAGATGAAGAGACGTGCAGAAAATGGATTCGGAGTGGAAAAGCGGTTTGCGGTTTTCTGATCAAAGAAGGATTTTCGGAAAAAATAAAAGAAGGGGAACAGGATGCGATTATAATATATCTTTGTACTTCTGGGAATGCAAAGGGTAAAATTGCCAAAGAAACAGTGTATGCAAAGCTGTTTTCCGTATATAGTGACACCCTGATTAAAAAAAATCAAGAGAAGATAACCGATCAAGATTCGTTTTTATTCGATGTGAGACAAAAAAAAGAGGATTATTTGAACGGGAATCGGTTGTTTGAGGTGGAGATATCGAAAGCATCCGATCAGACTTTTCAGACCATGCCGGAGTTTCAGGAAAAGACGTATCCGGTATATGGTATGATTGCGGTATTTATTTTGACTGCGATTCTGATGATTCCGGGAGAAAATATGGAAAAGGGACGTCGGTTTTTTTTTGCATCCCAAAGACCGGGCGAGAAAATACGTTTTCTGTTTTTGCAATATGGCGTTGCAGGTTTGACAGCGGCTTTTCCGGCTTTTATTTATATTGGACTCGCAGAATCCTTGAAACAGACCGTAATACAAGTTGCACTTCTGACAGGATTTGTGATAATATGTACAGCAGAAGTAATGATTTTGCAAAAAATCTGGCAAAAAAGACAGTCCTATTATGCGTGGATTATGACATTGGTGTTGTCCAATCTGATAGCGGCACCGGTCTTTTTCGATTTTAGTGTTTATTTGCCGGTGTTGCGTATTGTCAGGAATTTATTTCCGGTGGGAATATATTTGAATATATTAAATACAATAGGATGAAGAATATGAGGTGAATACATATGTTTTGTGGGAAATGCGGAAGTCAGATATTGCAGGGAGCACGGTTTTGTACCAGATGTGGCACTCCGGTAGAAAAATATGCGGCATGGACTGCTCCGTTACAAAAACCGGCAAAGCAGGCACCGATACAGCAACCGGAGGATCAGGAACCGATACAGCAACCGGAGGATCAGGAACCGATACAGCAATCGGAGGATCAGGAACCGATACAGCAACCGGCAAAGCAGGCACCGATACCAAAACCGGAGGAGCAGGCTGATATCTTTGGTATGGATGAGCCGTATGTTATGGAAAAGAAGAGCGACCGGAGTAAGAAACATTCACATAATGCTCTGATCATCGCAATTATAGCAGTCGTTGTTGTGGTATTTTTAGGAGTTGCGGCGTTTATCGGATTCAAAGTGATTCTGCCCGCCGTTTCAAACAATTCCAATCAGATGGTTTATTTAAAAGATAATAAGCTATATTATTTGAAAGACATGAGTAACCCGGACAAAGCGATTGAAGTTGACACGATTCGAGATATGGATTATCTTGTCGGGGCTGAGTTCAGCGAAGATGGCAAATATTTGTATTATTACAGCGAAGAACATGATAACGGATACGCACTCAACAGAATTAAGATTTCTAAGCTGAAAGCAAATCGAAGTTCTGAAAAGTATATTGAAGAGATTGCATCCAATGTCAAAAATTATTATCTGTCCAGCAACAATACTCTGTATTATAGAGATAAAAAGAATCAGCTGATTCGTTATAAGAACGGAAAAGAAATGGATTTGAAAAAAGATGTGGAACAATTCTATATCAGCAAAGATAACAAGACACTCTATTATGAATCAGGTGAACAGAATGATTATGAAATCGGATCAATCGATCTCAGTAAGGGTACAGATACTAAAATTGACAGTGATATAGCAGATGTTTATTTAATCGATACAGAAGGTTTTTTTGTATATACAAAAAATCAAAAAGATGACACAGAAGATCTCTATGTTACAGATGCGAATCAGGAACCGTTTTGCCTGGCAGAAGGAATTCTTGAAGTTTTGGATGTAGATACGGCTTCCGGGACGGTATATTATGAATATGGCTTCAATACGGAAAAATCGTTATATGATTATGTAAATGATACGGAAAACGATTCGGATTCGGAAGTGAAAGAGCCGGAAATAAAAGATGCGTTGACCGAGGTTTCTGAAGATGATGTGTTCAATGCCGTCATGGACGACTCTGATAAAGAGAAGTACCTGACCGGGAAAAAGAAGGATAAAAAGAAATATTATAATAAACTGCCTTTTGATGAAGAATACCAGATGTATTTTGCGTTTGGTATTGACACATTCGATGCTTATTACTATGATAAATCGACAAAGAAATGGTTTGTTTATGATGAAGATAAATATGAGGCTGCTTATGAACAATATATGGAGAATGCAAGCAGAGCGGATTTGAGGCAGCAACTGAAAGAGGCAACATATTCATTTTTAACCGGTAAAATTTGTTCGGCATCCGAAAGCCAGGCCGAGAAAGTGTTGTGCGAAGATGTAAGTAATCTGTCTTGGATCGCAGCGGATGAGAATATTATCATATATGAGAAGAGAGAAAATGAAATTGAAAAAATCAATCTGGATGATGTGGAATTTCCGTCGGATGTGTATGAGTATCTGGATGCGCAACAACAGGATACTTATTATGTGATCGGATCCGGTCCGGAACAGAAATTAGACATAGAAGACAACGTATATGTATCGAGCTGTGACGGTTCCGCGATTACATTGTTTGCACGGGACGACAATAATACATTATATTACGGGAATTTAAGCGGAGATGCATCCGGTACATTTGATAAAATCGATGATGATGTGGTTGAGGGAAGCGCAACATGGGTGGATCATGTGTTGTACTATCTCAAGGATATGAGTAGTGATGGAGAGGCGACAATCTGTAAATTTGAAGATGGAAATAGTACTGTAATCAGGAAAGATGTACATTCTGTTATTTCAGTCACCTCGGACTCCGAACTGCTTGAATATTCGGATGAACTGAAGTTATATGATATGTCCGGTGGCGACACGGAAATTGCAAAAGATGTGGATTCTTATACCTATTTATCAAAGAATAAAATCCTTTATATGTCGAATGATGATTTATATTTATATACACCATCAGAAGATAAACTGAAGATCGCGAAGAATGTTTTAGGATACAGCACTTACAGCGAACAGTGGGGCGAAAGTGAATTGGTGTACGGAATATATGGTTATTAATTCAGAATGCAGGCCGGAGCGAAAGGGATGGCCTGTATTCTTAGAAGAGATGGAGATAATCGTGAAGCAGGTGATGTGATGAAAAAGACAAAAATAATACTAGGTGTACTGTTTCTGGCAATCGGACTTGTGGGTTGTGGGAAAGAAAAAGTGGAAGAAGTAACAGAAATCGAAGAGACTTCAGAAGAGAAAACGACAGAAACTGCGACCAAAGAGGAAATCACAACAGAAGCGACCACACAGGAGGAGACGACAGAAGCGGTCAATCCGAGAAACGATATTCTGATCGCATTAGATCCGGGTCATCAGGGACCGAATGTGGATATGAGTGCAAAAGAACCGAATGCACCGGGTTCCTCTGAGATGAAGACAAAGGCGACAGGAGGAACGACCGGACAATACACGGGAGTTGGGGAGTATCAGTTGAATCTGGATATCTCTTTGATGGTAAGGGATGCCTTGGAGGCAAAAGGATATCAGGTAATCCTGACAAGAGAGGACAATGATACCGCTATCAGCAACATGGAACGGGCGGAACTGGCAAACAATGCGGGGGCAGATGTATCGATTCGGATTCATGCCAACGGAAGTGAAGACAGCAGTACAAATGGAGCATTAGCACTGATCGGATCTTCCGATAATGCGTATGTGGGATCACTTTATGATGAGAGTTATGCACTTGCGGATTGTGTTTTAGATGAATATTGTAAAAGTACAGGGATGAAGAACCAGGGCATCCAGCCCAATGATACCATGACGGGAATCAACTGGAGCCGGATTCCGGTGATGATCCTGGAAATGGGATTTATGTCCAATGAACAGGACGATACGAATATGCAGGACTCCGGTTATCGCGAAAAAATGGTGCAGGGAATCGTGAATGGAATCGAGCGGTATTACGGATTTGACAAAGAGGAAACGGCTTCATCAGGATTAAGTGAGACGAAGACGACCAATCCCGATGGAGGAAGGGAGGATGCAGAGTTAAAGGCAATTGTTGAAAATCTGCTGCAAAAAGAACGGGATAAAGGAACCGTGGCATCCGCCTACGTGAAGAATCTGGATACCGGTGAATATGTGGATTTGTCAGAGGCGACACACCGGTCAGCCAGTGTGATCAAACTGTTTATTGCAGGGTGCATTTATCAGAATATGGAAGCTGTAAGGGAACAGGAGGAATATGACGGGGAAATCGAAAGACTGATCTCTTCCATGATCTCGGCAAGTGATAATGATGCGACTAACACGCTGGTCAAAAAACTCGGAAAAGGGGATGCTTCTGCCGGTATGCAGATGGTGACAGATTATGCACATTCTCTTGGATTTTATGAGACGCAGATGGGACGGCTCATGTTGGATTTTGATGCGGATGGAGAAAATTATACCACGGTGACGGAGACCGGAGCGTTCTTAGAGATGCTATATAAGGGAGAGGTCGCCGGCGCAGAACAGATTCTTTCTTATATGAAGCAGCAGGAACGAACCTCAAAGATTCCTGCCGGTGTGCCAAGTGGTATCGCGGTTGCAAACAAGACCGGAGAACTGGATGACGTGGAGCATGATGTAGCGATCATATACGGAACCAATGCAACCTATATTCTCTGTGTCATGCAGAGTCAGCTTTCGGACTGCGCAGCGGGAAGAGAGACGATCACAGAGATTTCTTCTGCCGTATATGATTATTGGAACTGAGATATAAATATGGGAGCATAACATGGCGAAAAAATATTATGCAGTAGCAAAGGGAAAAACACCGGGCATTTATTTTACATGGGAGGATTGTAAGGCACAGATCGAACATGTTTCCGGTGCAGTGTATAAGAGTTTTCCTTCCGTTTCCGAAGCAGAAGCATTCATTGAAATGGTAAACGGTACGGAGACGGGGCATTCATTTGAAAACGAGAATGCTTTGGAAAATGTGATAAAAAAATCAAAACTGACGGCGAAAGAAACGGAATCGCCGATAAAAGAAACAGAATCATCGGTACAAGAAACGGAATCGCCGGAAAAAGAAGCGGGCATAGTCAGTTCGAAGGAACATTTAGTGGCTTATGTCGATGGAAGTTATGATCATTCGAAGAGGCGGTACGCATTTGGATGCGCTATGATTCTTGAAGACGAGGTCGTGACGTTAAATGGAAGCGGGGATGACGAGGACTATGTCGGCATGCGGAATGTGGCAGGTGAGATCCTCGGCAGCGAACAGGCGATTCTCTGGGCGGAGGAACACGGGTACTCAGCCGTTACCATTTACTATGATTATGAAGGAATCGAAAAGTGGGCAAACGGAATCTGGAAGGCGAATAAGGAGGGAACGAAGCGGTATCGGGCTTTTGTTGCCGAGCAGCGGAAGAAGATGGATATTTCCTTCCGGAAAGTGGCGGCGCATACAGGAGTGGAATACAATGAACTGGCGGATCAACTGGCCAAGAAAGCACTGGGGATAGAGTAGAGCTTCACAAATATTCGGGAAGAAGAGGAGAAAAAGATGGAGTTTAGTAAGTATTTTGATCATACGATATTGAAGGCGGATGCCGGAGAAGAAGAGGTGAATAGAATCTGTCAGGAGGCGATGCAGTATCATTTTGCATCGGTCTGTGTGAACAGCGCAAGGACAAAGCAGGTTGCCTGTCTGCTGGCGGATACGGATATTGAGGTGTGTACCGTGGTCGGATTTCCGCTTGGTGCCATGAGTACCATGGCAAAGAAATTTGAAGCGTTGACTGCGATTGAAGACGGCGCAACGGAGATCGATATGGTGATCAATGTCGGCGCGGTCAAGGATGAGGATTGGAATTTTGTGAAACAGGACATTGCAGAGGTGCAGGAGGTCTGTGCCCATAATACCATGGGACGGAATGTGCTTCTCAAAGTGATCATTGAGACCTGTCTTCTCACGGAAGAGGAGAAGGTAAAGGCGTGTGAAACAGCGGTGGAGGCAGGCGCGGATTTTGTCAAGACATCGACCGGTTTCAGCACGGGAGGCGCGACGGTTGCGGATGTTGCACTGATGCGAAAAACGGTGGATGCCGGGACGACGGCACTGGAAAAAGAGACCGGAGTGACGCATAAGAGAGTACGGGTAAAAGCGTCCGGCGGAATCCGGGATTTAAAAACCGCAAAGGAAATGATCGCAGCAGGGGCAGACCGGTTGGGAACATCTGCTACGGTCAATATCATGATGGAGAACAAATAAAGGCAGAAGATGCCCTGAAAGAAAACAGGATGAAAATGTCAATTGGAAAGGTTGGTTGATCGATGAAATTAATATCATGGAATGTAAATGGGATCCGCGCCTGCGTGGGCAAAGGATTTTTGGATTTTTTTAAAGAGGCTGATGCGGATATCTTCTGTATTCAGGAGTCAAAGATGCAGGAAGGACAACTCGAACTTGACCTGCCGGGCTATCACCAGTATTGGAATTATGCGGAGAAAAAGGGATATTCGGGGACAGCTATCTTCACAAAGAGAGAACCGGTTTCCGTTTCCTATGGCATCGGAATCGAAGAACATGACAAAGAGGGTCGCGTGATCACACTGGAGTTTGATGATTTTTATATGATTACCGTTTATACGCCAAATTCCCAAAATGAACTGGCACGTCTGGGCTACCGTATGACATGGGAAGATGCTTTTTTGGACTATTTGAAAAAACTGGAGGAAAAGAAACCGGTCATTGTATGTGGGGATATGAATGTTGCCCATAAGGAGATCGATCTGAAGAATCCGAAAACGAATCGGAAAAATGCGGGATTTACCGATGAAGAACGCGGGAAATTCAGTACGTTGCTGGAAAATGGTTTTGTGGATACCTATCGATATTTTTATCCGGATCAGGAGGGCATCTATTCCTGGTGGTCTTACCGCTTTAAGGCGAGGGAGAAAAATGCCGGATGGCGCATCGACTATTTTCTGGTATCAGAAATGTTAAAGGATCGGCTGCAGGATGCAAAGATCCTGACGGATGTGATGGGATCCGATCACTGCCCGGTAGAACTGGATCTGAATGCATGAGGATCGGAATGCTCCGAAATGAGATTGACTATTTGTTATAGGTATAATCTGTAGCGGATAGTCTTTTTTTCTTTAGAAATTTTTAATAATTTTATCGAAAATTTTGTGGTATGATAGTAAACGATGATGCTCACAGCACATGAACAATGTTCAGACAAGAGTCGTGTGCAGATATGAGAATGAATGATTGAATTGCAGGAAGGGAGTAGGAAAGAGAATATATGGATGCTTTGATAGAAGTTACTGATCTGTATAAGATATACAATCCGGGCGAAAATGAAGTGCGAGCCTTGGACGGTGTCAGCCTTACCGTTCAGGAGGGAGAATTTGTGGCGATCATCGGACATTCCGGATCGGGTAAATCGACGCTGATGAACATGCTGGGTTGCCTGGATGTTCCGACGGACGGGACGTACATATTAAATGGACAGGATGTCTCACATTTATCGGACAATGAGTTGTCAGAGGTTCGCAACAGCGAAATCGGATTTATTTTTCAGGGCTTCAATTTGATTCCAAATCTGACGGCGCTCGAAAATGTAGAGCTTCCTCTGATTTATCGCAAGATAGAGAGAAATAAGAGAAAGACTCTTGCTATGGAAGCATTGCGAAAGGTGGGACTGGAGCAGAGAATGAAGCATAAGCCATCGGAAATGTCCGGTGGACAGCAGCAGCGTGTAGCGATTGCAAGAGCCATTGCGGCAGCACCGCCTCTCATATTGGCGGATGAACCGACGGGTAATCTGGATTCCAAATCAACGAAGGATATTATGGCAATTCTCAATCAGTTAAATGAGCAGGGCAATACGATCGTATTGATCACTCATGATGACGGAATTGCAGCAAATGCCAGACGGGTGGTTCGCATTATGGATGGCAGGATAGAGTCGGATACAACCAGGGAGCAGAGAGAGGAAGTTTATAATAACGGATTCACTATCCCGGGGTTTGAATATTGAATAAGAGAGGATAAAAACGGATGAAAACAAAAAAGAAGTCAAAGGTTAAAATTATAATTATTATTGTAGTGGTGGTGGTAGCCCTGATGGGAGTACTGATCGCAAAGGTGATGAGCAGCTTTTCAAAGACAATGGAAGCAGCAATGGAAGAAATGCAGGGTAACAATGCCAAAAGCCTGTACACTGTTGAAAGACAGGATATAGAACAGGAGATTTCGACCTCAGGAAATGTGATTGGAGTAGAGCAGGATGTCTATCCTTCTCCGGTAACCGCCAAAGTGAAAGATGTCTGCGTGGAAGTCGGACAGCCGGTCAAGAAGGGGGATATTCTCTTAACGTATGAAGATGATGATTTGGGAGATGAATTGGAAAGAGTACAGCTTCAGGCAGAGGAGTCACGTGCAGCCGGAAACGAAAGCTATGAGATAGCAAACGAAGCATCCGGAAAAGCGAGTGAGGCAAGTAAAAAAGTCAAGGATTTAAAAGAAGATATTAAAAAATTAAAAAGTCAGATAAAAGATCTTCAAAAAAAAGTACAGAATTATGAGGATCAAATTGCGGCAGAGGATGCAGCGAATGCGGTAGATCCGAATAAGAAGGATACAAACGAATCCCAGGATGTGAAAACAGAGGAAGATGGGGACAACACGCAGGAGGAAAAGCAACAGACAAAGACGAATAACAAAGTCTCGGCAGTGGATGAGAAGGCATACAAAAAGGCAGTAGCTGATCTGGAGAAGAAAAATGAAGAACTTGCAAAGAAGGAAGCGGCTCTCGCCGAACAGGAAGGAATTGTAGCTGCAAATGAAGATGTTAAGGTTTCGAACAGTCAGCAGGCACAGATCAATGCGGCTAACCGTCTGAACGATATGAGCGTCAACAATGCACAGGAGTCGTTGGATAAGGCAAGAGCCGGAATCAAGGCGGA
Source organism: uncultured Lachnospiraceae bacterium (assembly GCA_905235545.1). GTDB lineage: Bacteria > Bacillota > Clostridia > Lachnospirales > Lachnospiraceae > CAG-590. Next base: position 16,973 of record CAJOMI010000022.1, read on the forward strand.
GCACGACGGAATTGTGAGTTCGGTTGACATCTTGCAGGGAACCTATGCACAGGAGACTATGACGTTGATGACGATCATTCCATCGGATCAGATCGGCGTGGAATTTGATGTTTCAAAAGACGATCTCGGTTTCATTTCCGAAGGACAGAAGGCAAGAATTGTGGTGGCTGACCATGAGTATGACGGAAAAGTCGAGTTTATCAGCAGAGTAGCGGTTATGAGTGACGGAGCCGGCAATAATCAGGCGGTCAATCAGGGAGGAACGATCAAGGGAAGGATCGTACTCGACAATCCGGACGACAATATTTTCATCGGTGTGTCAGCCAAGGTATTTATCTTTGCAGGGGAATCCAAACAGACGCTTTGTGTGCCGTATCAGGCGTTGAATACAGATATAAACGGAGATTTTGTGTATGTGGTAAATGGGGAGCAGCTGATCGAGCGAAAAGACGTGACGGTGGGAATTCACTCCGATGAATATTATGAGATACTGAGCGGTATAGAGGAAGGTGATTCCGTAATTCTCAATGTAACATCCGATATGAAGCCGGGCGATGAATTTATCAATCCGGATGCGGCCATGGATCCTGCCGGTGGTCTTGCAGAATAGGAGGCAGAGATGACACAGCTTGGTGAATATATTAAAATGGCGCTCAAAAATATATGGGCGAATAAAATGCGGACGATCCTCACGATGTTAGGTATCATTAT
>CAJOMI010000023.1 GCA_905235545.1 uncultured Lachnospiraceae bacterium
AGAAAGGGGTGCAATGCGATGAAGATATTACAAAACTCCGGAGTGCCGATCTATCAGCAGATTGCCACGCAGTTTCAAGAGGATATTCTGTCCGGTAAGATGAAACAGGGAGAATATCTTCCGTCCATCCGGGGACTGGCGAAGGATCTGCGGATCAGCGTCATTACGACCATGAAGGCATACGAAGAATTGGAGCGGCAGGGACTTGTGACTGCGGTGCAGGGCAAGGGCTATTACGTCAATGCACAGGACAGCGAGATGTTAAAGGAACAGCATATGCGGAAGATGGAAGAGCATTTGATGAACGCGATATCGGCAGCGAGGATTGCAGGTATCTCGGATCAGGAACTCCGGGATGTCCTGAATATGTTGCTTGATACAGAAACGCCATAACTCACAAGGTCTTATACAGGACACATCAAAGACTTGAAATATGGAAGTACAGACCGTCTTAACACTCTTATCAGGGTCGCAGGCGTGAGACTTGTATGTAGATCATAATCTTAAATAAAAGAGAGGATTCAGATATGAATATACAACCGGTAATCGATATAAAAGAGTTAAAAAAATCATTTAAGGGATTTTCTTTGGACATCCCGTCTTTACAGATCCCGAAGGGATTTGCCACCGCACTGATCGGGGAGAACGGTGCCGGCAAGAGTACACTGATCAATATATTGGCAGGAGTACGGCTGGACTACAAGGGCGATATCGACTATTTTAACGGGGAAACCGAGGAGAAAATCATTCGTGAGAATATAGGATACACGGGAACGGGGAATTATTTTATGCCGAACTGGACGGTGGGACAGGTGAAGGAGGTCAACGAGCTTTTATTTGAAGGATTTCATCCGGAACGCTATCAGGAGTTCTGCGAGGAACTCGGGATCGCGGATGTAAAGAAACGTGTCAGCTCCTTGTCCGATGGTATGCGTATGAAATTGATGTTGGCATCGGTATTTGCAAGAGACACAAAACTGTTATTGCTGGATGAGCCTGCATCTCCTTTGGACCCGTTGATGCGTGACCATCTCTGCTCCATGATTCGGGAGTATTTAGACGAGGCAAACGGCGATCACAGCGTATTCTTTTCCACCCACAATATTTCAGATATGGAGAATGTTACGGATTATGCCATTATCATGGAGTGTGGTGCAGTCGTAGAACAGGGATTTGTGGAGGATCTCAAGGAGAAGTACATTCTTGTCAAGGGGGAGCCGGTGGATGCGGCTCGGGCAAAGGATATCCTTTTCAGTTTTCAGCAGAATACTTACGGGTACGAGGGCATCTGTCTTTCTGAAAATCTGGATCAGCTCGCCGGAATGGATATCTCCACGGAGACACCGTCTCTGTCACAGATCAGTGTGGCAGTGATGAAGCGATATACAAGTCTGAACAGCAAGAAGACAGGTCGGAAATAGGAGGTGGAGTGCAATGAAAAATTTGATCCGCAGTTATCACACCTTTTTACCGGGTAACTACCGGTGGGTAAAGGATCTTCTCTATCTGCTTTATCCGGTCTGCGGGATCTTTGGCGGACTGCTTTTTTTGAGAGTATTTGGGGAAGAGGATTTCTTATAGTTGAGAGTATGATGGTCGGATGCGGAATCCTTTACTTTGAACTTCTCTTTGACTATTTCGTTTTTGGCGGGATCGCGTCAAAAGAGAAGGACAGATTGGAATATCTGAAGACGTCGGTCGAAGGAAAGGATGTTTTGCGAAACGGTTTGTTTATGGATGCGATCAGGCGATTTATTTCTGCTTTCGTAATTTTATGCGGAGCCTATTTTTCCGGGACCTGCATCGGCAAAGATCAGGGAGATGGAGAATTTGGTCTTAGACAGATCTTTGTAACGGTATTGCTTATTTTTTTGTTACAGGAAATAGCGTTTTGTATCACACGTATCTTCGAACAGATATGGCCGGATTCTGGTGATACAGGTGATCGTTACGCCGTTTATGATGCTTTATTTTACGATAATGGATCTGTTTTTTTTCATACCGGAGATGATCGTGCTTGTGATACTCTCGGCGGCATTCCTTTGGCTACATATAAAACAGGTGTTCCGAAGATGGAAATTGAGCTATCAGGATTAGAGGAGGAATAAGATGATAAAGGATTTTTATAAGGGCATGAAATTGGTGAAATACGGATATAATGCCAAACAGTTAATGGCTATTGGACTTTTGTTTATCCTGCTGGGGGTGGCAGCACTGTTTGCACCGGCAGGAGGGTTGTTTTTGATAGGACTTCTATATATTCCTCTCGGACTGGCCTCTTTTTTCTATACGATTGCTGCGAGTCTTGAGTATTCCAATCTGGCTGCGTCTTCTCCCAAGAGAAGAATGATAGCGATTCATTTTCAGGATGTGGGAAGTGTGATCTGGGGCGTGCTCCCATACATTCCCTTAGCGGTTTGTGCTTATTGGAAGACCGGAGGTGGCGGGGACGTGTATGGTACCGAAAGTTTAAGGTTCAGTTTCGGATATATGATTTTTTTATTGGCAGGATGGTTGTTCTTAATACATATCTATTTTGCGTGTGCAATGCGGATTTATGTTATAGGGTCTATAATCTTCGGGCTTGCTTTTGGAATAAATTATATATTTGGATTTCCGGGTGACGCCATTTTGCAGATGTTAAATATCAGTCCGATCGCACTTGCCGTGGTGGGATTTTTCGTGGTGGTTACAGGTGCTCTGCTCGGCGCTTGGACTCGCCGCCTCACCTATCGCCACTCCTTATCCAAATGGGGGCTGGGAATAAAATTTGCGAAATATTTATAGAGGAAAGTGACCCGGGAAGTCTTTGCCTATATGGCTCGACTAGCTCTGCATACCTTCGAACTAAGCTCACGCTGTTCGCTAAGGTCTCAGGCATCCTGGACTATCATAGTAAAGGAGAAAAGATGTTAGAAGTAAATAATCTAAAAAAGGAATTTACCAGACAAGATAAAAACAAAAAGAAAACAAGTTTTTATGCAGTGAATGGAGTATCATTCAAGGCTGATAAAGGCGAAATAATTGGAATTCTTGGACCGAATGGTGCAGGAAAAACAACAATGTTAAGAATGTTAGCAGGGATTATGGAGCAGTCAGAAGGAACGGTAGAAATAGACGGACAAAATTATAAAAACAATGCATTGGATATAAAAAGAAAGATCGCTTTTTTATCCGGTAATACGAAATTATATAACAGACTATCTGCACACGAATTATTACAGATGTGTGGTAAATTATATGGAATGAACATAGATGATATCAATAAAAGAGAAAAAGAAATTCTGGAATTGTTAAATCTGGAAGAAATAAAAAATGCTAAAATAGGTAATTTATCTACCGGACAAACACAGAGAGTAGGACTGGCACGTTGCTTAGTACATGATCCGCAATATTATATTTTGGACGAAGCAACAACCGGACTGGATATTATTTCAAGTCAAATCATTTTAGATTTCATAAAAGAGGAAAAGAAAAAGGACAAAACCATACTTTATTCCACACATTATATGGAAGAAGCAGAAAATATATGTGACAGGGTGTTAATGATCAATAAAGGACAGGTTATTGAAACCGGAACACCGGAAAAAATTAAAGCAGAAACGAACACAACAAATTTAAGAGACGCATTTTTTGCTTTGATAGGAGGTGTTTCAAATGAAGAATAAAGGCATGATGTTTGAAATAATAAAAAAAGAAATAAGAGATGTGATTAGAGATAAAAAGACACTGTTGATGATGATCGTTATTCCTTTGTTATTGTATCCGTTAATGTTTGGTTTTCTTCTGACTATAGAAGATTCAATGATGAATGCTGATGAAAGTGAGTATAACAAAATAGGATTTGCTTTTGAAACGGAAAAAGCATTCGATACCGTTATAGAAGAATTGGAAATACAAAAAATTACAGGAACGGAAAATGAATTAAAAGAAAAGTTTGATAATGAGGAAATAGATGCATATATAACACTGAAAGATAACGAATTTACAATATACTATACGGAAGATAATACGTATGGACAGGCAACCTTACAAATGGCTTATGAATTGATCGAAGGCTATAAAAAGGCTATACAATCGCAAATGTTAACTGCGGAAGGTTTAATTCCGGATGAAATATTTAATGTATATACGGTAGAGACAAAAGATGTGTCCGGAAAAGACGCATATACGGAAGCAATGCTGGGTATGGTTCCGACTTTTATTCTGATGACTACAATACTGACGGCAATATTCGCTGCGATAGATATGACTGCAGGGGAAAAAGAACGAGGAACACTTGAAACATTACTAACATTTCCATTGAAAACCAGCGACATTATAGGTGGAAAATTTATCGCAACAACAATCTGTGCTGTGGTAAGTGCCGTTTTAGGATTTATGTCAATGTATGGAGTATTATATTACCTGTCCGGAACATTAGAATCCTTTAAAGGAATGGAATTGCTGACCGGTAAAAGTATTATATTGGCAATCATAATGTTTATAGTATTTGCAATGTTAATCAGTGCTATAGCGATTGTAATGGCAAGCAGAGCAAAAAGTTTTAAAGAAGCACAAAACTCTACACAACCTTTAGCGATTGTTCCAATGATACCAATGTTTTTATCAATGATGGGAACAAAACTGGATGCAACATTGGCATGCATACCATTTGTTAATGTTAATTTACTTTTGTCAGATATTATGTCAAATACAGTTAATATGCAGTATTTTATGATAACAATGATTTCCAATATTGTGTTTGTATTTATAGTTATGAAGGCAGTTTTTAAATTATTTAAATCAGATAAAATATTATTCAGTTAGAGTGGAGGAAACGATGAAAAATAAAAAAGTTGTTCAAGCTCTTATTGGTGGAATCTTAGTATTGGCTTGTGCAGTGATCATAATGCGTCCGGATTCGCTTTTTTCTTCAAAAGATGAAGAAAGTACATCTGTAAAAGATGATTTTTATGCCAATATAAATGATGATATTATAGCAAATCACGAGTTGGAAAGCGATAAAGGATATTGGTCCTTGATGTTTACAGAAACACAAGACAAAATAGATGATAAAAAAACAGATATAGTTAAAGAAATAGTTTCTAAAAAGAATACTTATGCGATAGGAACAAGTGAATATAAAATCTGTAAATTATATGAAAGCATCATAAATCAGAAAAACAGTATGCAAACATTAGAACCGTATATTGCGAGTATTGATCATTCAAACAGTATTGATGAATTGATGAATAACCTGGCAGAAATAGATCGGGAACTGTCTTTGGGAATTTTTATTAATTCTGCATTGCAAAATGATTATAAAGATAATACACAGACGATTGTGATGATTGTACCTTTTTCTTTTGACTATGGAAATATATACTCTGATTATTATACAAATCCACTTTATTCGTCTTATGTGGCAACCTATATTGAATACGACAGAGAAATATTTAAGCGATATGGATATAGTGAGGAAGAAGCAAAGGAAAGTGTAAGAAAAATAAGCAGATTTTATTCTGATATTGCAAAAAATTCTAAATCCATGGAGGAACTTACACAGATACAATCTTTCTATAATATTGTAACAAAAAACGAATTGAAAGATATCTATAGTAATATAAATATCGATGCGTTTTTAAATTATGGTGAGCAATATGATATAAGTATAGTAGATGAAAAACAGGCTCGCTCATTAAACAGTTATTTGACGATGGATCATTTAGAAACATTAAAAGAATGTATCAAACTGCAAATATTACAAAATTACGGACGATATGCAGATATAGAATATTATAATCTGATGAATGAGTTAGAAGCAAAACTTAACGGTACCGATATAACAAAAGATACCGTAGAAGATTATGCTGTCGATGTAGTATCATTATATTTTGATACGGAAATTTCAAAAGAGTATATAAAAAGATACGCGAATGAGAATTCCATAAATGAATTTGAACAGATCACGAATGATATTATAGCAGAATACAAAATAAAGATTAAAAACAATGAATGGTTAAGCGAAGATACAAAACAAAAAGCATTACGGAAACTGGAAAATATGCAGGTGAATGTGGGTTATCCGGACAAATGGGCAGAAAGCGCGCAAGAATATGATATAACCGATAATTTATTAGACAATATCATAAATATGAATAAGGTTAGTGTAGAATACGCCAATCATGCAATCATCAATAAAGAAAAGTATTGGATGATGTCGCCGCTAACGGTGAATGCATATTATAGCCCGCAAGATAATTCCATTAATTTTCCGATAGCATTATTAGACTATGCATTATATGATGCAAACAATTCCTATTATCAGAATCTGGGCTCGTTTGGAAGCATTATTGCTCACGAGATCACACACGCATTTGATAATAATGGAGCATTATTTGATGAAAAGGGTAATATGAATAATTGGTGGCAGGAAGAAGATTATAAAAAATTTGAGGAATTACAAAAAGAAGTAATTGGTTATTACGATGAATATAAAATAGATGGCAAAGCTGTAAATGGCAAACAGACAGTGGGAGAAAATATTGCAGATCTGGGTGGTGTGTCCTGTATAGTAGATATTGCTGTACGAAATGGTGCAACAAAAGAAGAATTGAAAGAAATGTTTAAAGCATATGCAAATATCTGGGCAAGTAAATCAACAGGAGAATACACGAAGTTATTACTAATTATGGACGTACATTCTCCGGATAAAGTAAGAGTAAATGCAGTGTTATCCTCTATAGATGAATTTTATAATACCTTTGACATAAAAGAAGATGACGGGATGTATAAAGAAGGGGAAGAAAGATTAAAAGTGTGGTAATGTCTTATGACCGGTGTCTGCTGATTAAGCATTAACCTCTTGATTTTTACTGACGTTTCGTTTATTTTGTAATTAATGATAGGCGATTGCGAAACTCATTAATATTGTATATTGGATTGTACATATTGTACAGATTCCATAAACAGGTGCTTTGGAGCCGCCGGTACTTAATGAGCAGTTTACTACCGTTGCGTGCGACAAGCAGCGAAAGCGTGCCTGTGATGGAACTGTATAATATGTACAATTCTGAAAAACAAACAATGAGTTTCGCAATCACCTAATAACTAACGATAATAAAAGGAGAATTAAATATGAATACAGAAAAAAAGAGACTGATTGTGTTTATTATTGTCGCGTATGGTGTCACATTTTTAATGGGAATTCCGATGTATATCGGTTTTCAAAACGGATTTGATCTTAGCTGCTTTCCGAGTGCACAGATGATGTATCCGGCAGCGGGAGTGGCTTTGGGATTGTTGCTATATGGAGAGAAAGACAAAGTGCCCAAAGGATTTATGATCTCAATTCTGACCATAACGGTTCTTTTGATGATTTTGGCGATTCTGTCGATAGGAATGCATAAAAATCCGATTACATTGATTGGAAGTCAGATGGATGTATACTATCTGATCGCAAATTATGTAATTATGCTGGGGTCAATTATTGTGTGGATCTTTTATTTTCTGGCAGGAAAAGAACGCAGGGAAGCGGTAGGACTCGGGAGAAAAAATTGGGGAAAAGCGGCGATTATGGTCGTACTTTTCGTTGTGCTTTACATTTTGAGAATTTTGTTATGCACTCTGATTGATGCGGTGATCCATCAGACGGGAAGCCAGGGGTTTCAAGAGCTGCTTGCGGTATATAAGGATCCGATGGTATGGATGTCCATTGTGTTACTGCCTATCAATTATTTAATCTCATTTCTCGTCTTTTTTGGAGAAGAGTATGGCTGGAGATATTATCTGCAGGGAGAACTGCAAAAGAAATTCGGAATGCGTCTTGGCGTGATATTGCTCGGACTTTTCTGGGGCTTGTGGCATCTTCCGATTGACTTAATGTATTATACGAAGGATTCAGGTATTCAGATGTTGATTTCACAACTCGTCACATGCGTGGCACTCGCCATCTTTTTCGGATATGCATACCTGAAGACGAATAATATCTGGGTTCCGGTGTGTATACATTATCTGAATAACAATCTGATACCGATCATTAGCGGAAATATGTCTACCGATGTGTTGGAAAACCAGCATGTGGAATGGATGGATATCGCCATATCGCTTGTAGCGGATCTTGTGGTCTTTTGTATCTTCCTCTTTGCCAAAGAGTACAGAGAGAAGAAAGAGGATCGGGAGTAACTTCAAAAATACAAGTTGTGCTTGCCTGTCCGGTATGGTATGATATTACAGACTGTGATAGTTATGAAACCATATAGATTGTAAGGATAACGAAGGAGGAGCAGAATGTATTCGATTACTGTCACGCAATTGATAGAGAAATTTAATCTGGTCAATCATCTGCCGGAGATCGATACCGATAAGATTCTGATATCCGATCCGGATATGAACCGTCCGGCGGTCCAACTTACCGGGTTTTATGAACATTTTGATGCGGGAAGGGTTCAGATTTGCGGTAATGTGGAACATGCCTATATTGCCAGCATGAAGGATGAAGAGGAGAGGGCACAGATTTTTGACAAATTGTTTGCCCATAAGTTTCCCTGTCTTGTATTCTGTCGCGGACTGATTCCACAGGATTTCGTATTAGAGGCGGCAAGGAAGTATGGCGTGCCGGTTTTGACTTCAGAGGCAACCACTTCCGCTTTTGTGCATGAGATCGTGCGTTACCTGCATGTGGAACTGGCACCTCGCATTTCTCTTCACGGTGTGTTGGTTGACGTATATGGTGTGGGAGTGCTGATTACCGGAGAAAGCGGAATCGGTAAGTCCGAAGCTGCGATTGAATTGATCAAACGCGGACACCGTCTGGTATCGGATGATGTGGTTGAGATCAAAAAAGTATCCGAAGATACGTTGGTCGGAACGTCGCCGGAGATCACCCGACATTTTATTGAAGTAAGGGGAATCGGTATCATTGATGTAAAGGCACTGTTCGGAGCGGAATGTGTGAAAATGACGCAGTCCATTGATCTGGTGATCAATCTGGAAGAGTGGGACAAAGAGGCAAATTATGACCGGTTGGGACTGGAAGATCAATATACTGAAATTCTGGGCAATAAGATTGTCTCACACAACATTCCGGTAAGACCGGGACGTAATCTTTCCATCATCGTGGAGGCGGCAGCCGTCAACCACAGACAGAAACAGATGGGATATAATGCAGCCCAGGAATTGTATAATCGGGTTACGAACAATATGAACAAGGACCAATCAAGGAGGACGGAGTAAGATGAAACAGTATGTTTTTGGAGCAGATGTAGGTGGAACAACCGTTAAATTGGGTCTATTTACAACAGAGGGTGAATTGCTGGACAAATGGGAGATCCCGACCCATAAAGAGGAAAACGGACGCTATATCCTTTCGGATGTGGCAGATTCCATTCAGGATAAAATGAAAGAAAAGACAATAGAAAAGGATCAGGTGGAAGGGGTTGGAATTGGCGTCCCGGGACCTGTGAAAGAGGATGGAACGGTACTTGGCTGCGTCAACCTCGGTTGGGATGAACGGAATGTTGAGCGGGACATGGAGAAGCTGATCGGGCTGCCGGTGAAGGCGGGAAATGATGCAAATATGGCGGCACTTGGCGAAATGTGGCAAGGCGGCGGTAAAGGATTCCGCTCCATTGTAATGGTTACGCTCGGGACCGGCGTCGGCGGAGGTATCATACAGAATGGGAAGATGATATATGGTACAAACGGAGCCGGTGGTGAAATCGGGCATATCTGCGTAGATGAGACGGAGACGGAGAGCTGTAACTGCGGCAATAAGGGATGTTTGGAGCAGTATACATCCGCAACGGGAGTCAGCAGACTGGCAAGACGTGCGCTTGCGTCGTGTGATACACCGTCTGTCCTTAGAAATTCGGATGATCTTTCTGCAAAAGCTGTGTTTGATGCTGCGAAGGAAGGCGACGGTCTTGCAGTGTCACTTGTGGAAAAACACGGGAAAATACTGGGCAAGGCATTGGCAACGATTGCATGCGTATCAGATCCGGAGGCATTTGTCATTGGTGGAGGCGTGTCGAAGGCCGGAGATATTTTAATCGATGCAATTGCAAAGTATTACAGACAGTATGCATTCCATGCGTGTAAAGATGCGAAATTTACATTGGCTTCTCTGGGAAATGATGCAGGAATTTATGGATGCGCAGAGGCAATTTTGACCAAATAGATTTGGAATAATTCATACTTTCGTGATTGGGAAAGAAGACAAAATTTGATGAATTTGTTTAAAACAACGAAAAAAGAGGACACATTTTCTCGTTTTTCGTTGTTTTTTACATTGATTTTGCGGAGACAGATAGAATATACTAAAAAAGTATAAATTTTTAGACAGACAGAAGTTGTCAGTTAGGATGGATATGAACCGGAATTTTGTAAATGAATTGTATAATATCGCAGGGGAGAGCAATATTCGGGAACAGGAACCGATGAGCAGACATACTACGTTTCATATTGGCGGGCCTGCTTCGTTTTTTGTGACTCCGCAGACGGTGGAAGAGATTGGTCAGGTGTTGCAGCTTTGTAAGGCAGAACGGGTTCCGTATTATATTTTGGGACATGGGAGCAACCTGTTAGTCAGCGATAAAGGAATCGAGGGTATCGTCCTGCAGCTTTATGACAATTTTTCAAATTATAGAATAGAGGAGAATCAGGTCAAAGCACAGGCCGGAGTGATGCTTTCAAAGATCGGAGCAGCCGTGAAGGAGGAAGGACTTACGGGTTTTGAATTTGCGGCGGGTATTCCCGGAACCTTGGGTGGTGCGATCGTGATGAATGCCGGTGCGTATGGCGGTGAGATGAAAGATATTGTCACCAGTGTGCAACTGATGGATGAGGATGGTAACCTCTTTGAAAAGACTGGTGAAGAGATGGAGTTTGCTTATCGGCACAGTATTCTGTCGGAGCACAATTATATTGTACTGGGAGCAACCCTCACGTTGCAACCCGGAGAAAAAGAAAGCATTGAAGCAAGGATGATGGAACTTGCCAAAGCCAGAAGAACGAAGCAACCGCTGGAATATCCAAGTGCAGGATCTACGTTCAAGCGCCCGGAAGGCTATTTTGCGGGAAAACTGATCATGGATGCAGGGTTGAAAGGATATCAGGTTGGGGACGCACAGATTTCAGAGAAACATTGTGGTTTTGTGATCAATCGCGGGAATGCCACGGCTGAGGATGTGATGCAATTGATTCAGGATGTTCAGGAAAAGGTATATGCGAAGTTTCATGTGAAGCTGGAGATGGAAGTAAAACGTATTGGAATATAGATTGTGAGGGGCATTATGCGATTTGTAATTGTCACAGGTATGAGCGGAGCAGGGAAAAGTACAGCTTTGAAAACACTGGAGGATATGGGATATTTCTGCGTAGATAACCTCCCGGTGCAGCTTATTATGCGGTTTGCGCAGATTGCTTACGGAAGTGATAATGATATCGATAATGTGGCGATCGGAGTCGACATTCGAAGCGGTGTGTACTTGGAACAGCTTTCGGAATGCTTGACGGACCTCCAAAAATCCGAATATCATTATGAGATTCTTTTTTTGGATTCCAATGATGATGTTTTGATCAAACGCTACAAAGAGACCAGACGGAATCACCCACTGGCCAGAAATGGCAGGGTAGAGGATGGGATTAAAAAAGAGCGAAGTCAGATTGCTTTTTTGCGAAAAGAAGCAGATTATATCATAGATACGACCAGTTTGTTGACCAGAGAACTGAAAGCGGAACTGGATAAGATATTTGTCGGGGATAAGGAATATCATAATTTTATCCTGAGTGTGGTATCCTTTGGATTCAAATATGGGATCCCCAGGGACGCGGATCTGGTATTCGATGTAAGATTTCTTCCTAATCCGTATTATGATCCGGAACTTCGCACGTTGACCGGAAATGATGAAGCGGTTCAGGAATTTGTCATGCAGTATGACGAGGCGAAAGAATTTTTAAATAAGATTGTGGATTTGTTGGAGTTTTTGATCCCCAATTATATAAATGAGGGGAAAAACGGACTGGTGATCGGAATCGGATGTACGGGAGGAAAACATCGCTCGGTCACGCTTGCGAATGCCCTTTATCAGGAGCTCAGGGAGTTGCCTTACAGTGTGAGAAAAGAGCATAGAGATATTGAAAAAGATACTGTAAGGAAGGGTTGATCATCATGTCGTTTTCAACAAAGGTCAAGGAAGAGATCAGCCGACATCATATTACAGGCAGACATTGTCAGATTGCACAACTGTTGGCCTTTGTCCTGGCAGTCGGCGAAGTGGAATTAAAAGATGGACAGGCAAAACTGATTCTCAAGACGGAGAATGCGATCGTCGAAGAGGCAATTCAAAATCTGATTCGCAGATTATTCGGAGAACAGATTGTCATGAAACAATATAACAAATATATAGAGATCGATGATCCGGATATGTTAGATATTCTGTTGCAGACGATAAAACTTTCCGACTACGTTGATTATCTGGAGGAAGACTGGCTGGATGAGGACGAAATTCAGGCGATTGATGAGGACACAGATGCCTATGTATTTTCACGAGGCGTATCCTTGCAGAATTGCCGTTTTCCCAAACAGGTTGTCCAAAAGGAATGCTGTAAGAAAGCGTTTCTCAAGGGATTGTTTCTGGCGGCCGGATCTGTCAGTGATCCGAATAAAGCATATCATTTTGAAATTGTATTGCAAAACAGAGAGATCGCGGAGGTCGTACAATCTCTGATCTGCGGATTTTCCATGGATGCAAAGATTGTGAAACGCAAAAAATACTATGTCGTATATCTCAAAGAAGGCTCTATGATCGTCGATATTTTAAATGTAATGGAAGCGTATGTAAGCCTTATGGATATGGAAAACGTCCGTATTCTGAAAGATATGCGTAATGATGTCAACCGCCGGGTGAATTGTGAGACGGCTAATATAAAGAAAACCGTCAATGCATCGAGAAAACAGATTGAAGATATCGAGTATATTGAGAAGACAAAAGGACTGAAATATCTGAATGACGCATTGAGACAGCTGGCAGAACTGCGTCTGGAGGAGCAGGACGCGAATTTGACGGAATTGGGAGCTATGCTTAATCCACCGGTTTCGAAATCCGGTGTCAATCATAGATTAAGAAAGATAAGCAGTATTGCAAATAAGTTAAGGGAAGAAGAATTATAAGGAGGAAAAGACATGACAAGCAAGACAGTAAAAATTAATTTAACAGAGGATGCAGAAGCAAGACCGGTAGCAATTCTGGTGCAAAGAGCGAGTCAGTTTGACAGCAAGGTATATATTCAGGCTGAAGATAAAAGGATCAATGCCAAAAGTATTATGGGAATGATGAGTCTGGGACTGGCATTTGGTGAGGAGATTACCGTTTCGGCTGAGGGAAGCGATGAAACGGAAGCGGTAGATGATCTGGCAGCATATCTTTTGAATGAAAAATAAAGAAATGACGAGGGCTGGTCTTGCCCTTTGATTTACATTGTGTTAGAATAAAACATACAGTCTTTGGAAAAGTGGGTGAGAATATGGGAAGGTTTTCTAATTTTTTGAGCAAGATTCCGTTTATGAAACAATCGGGTAAAAAGAATGAAACAAACAATGTAGAGAAGAAACACGAGAAAGCGATGGAACTGATCGAGCACGGAATCTCTTATGAGGCTGTGAAAGCTTTGGATCAGCTTGCAGATATCGGCACCGTGCAGGAGGAGTACCAACAGTACGGAATTGAGGCGCTGAAGATTCTGGGTCAGGTGTACGAGACCGGTAAATATGACAAGATTGCCGTCCAGCCGGATCGGGAAATGGCAGCTAAGTATTATGAACGCTGTATCAACATGGCTGAGGATGGAGAATTGCTGTGCAAACTGGGCTTGCTCATGCTGGATCTTCAGGAATTTAATAAGGCTGTCTCATATTTGGAAAAAGCGGCTTCCTATAATGTTTCTCAGGCATACATGCATTTGGGAGAGATTTATGAGCAGGGATTGAACGCATTGGACGAAGCGGGTAATAAGAGCGATTACGAAATCGCACCGGATATCAATAAAGCAAAGATGTGGTATAAGACTCTTGCAGACAAAGGCGATGACAGGGCGAAGGCTGCTTTGGATCGTCTGGAATATACTGAAACACATGCGGACAGTATAGCGTTTGAAGAGATGGATAAGATCTACTCAGAGATCGCAGAACGTCGTAAAGCAAAGGGTGTTGAATTTCATTATAAGGCACAGGATGTAGCCAATTTGCAGTACCAGTATACTTATGTACAGGATCAGGTAGAGGGTTATATTCACAAGCTGCCGAAAGACTGGGTAAAGAGTATTGATATTGATACGGATGAAGAGTATTATGCACCGAGTCATACGTACAAAGATTTTGCAATCTATGTCAACTATACTTCGATACCGAAGGATTCTGAACGAAAGATTGAAGATTATCTGGTATATCAAAATGATGCTTTTGATATAGAACTCAAGATTACACCATATATTACCGAGTATGCAAACGGTATCTCTGCACGGTTTTATCATCCTGAACTGGAAAAAGGAATTGTGACGTTTGCTTTTCAGAGCAAGAACCGTTGGGCATGTATGCGTTTTGTCTGCTCCAATATGGATATAATGGAGCAGTATAACGAGATCATATTTGAGGTGGCAAACTCTTTTGCATTTGTATTGCCGACTCTCTTAAGCGAGAAGAGTGCGAATCGAATGGAAGTTCAGTATTACAACGAAGCTCTGTATTATTACAATATGGAGGATTATAAAAAAGCGATGCAGAATGCGAAGCTTGCACTTCAACACGGAAGTACCAAGGCAAGCTATCTTTTCATAGAATTGTATTATGATGAGGACAGTCCGTATCGGGATATCAATAAGACCATCAATTATGCAAAGCAATTATTTGATGCCAATAAGGATGCGGATTTGGCATTCCTGATCGGAACGATTTATGATCAACAGCTTAAGAAATATTCGGTTGCACAGGAGTGGTATTTGAAAGCGGATGCCCTGAAGCACAAGAGAGTGCCGTTTTATCTTGGAAGAATCTATTATTATGGCTTGGTAGATGGTGTCCGTGATGGCGAGAAAGCATTGGAATACCTGCACAGAGCGTTGGATTACGGTATTCAGGATGCGGCTCCTTATATTCAGGATATTGAGAGTCTGGGAGAACCGGGCCAGTTGCAGGCAACCGTCCGAGAATGGGAACACGCCATTCAGACGGGAGATGCAGAGACGGCTCTCAAGGTTGCCATGTATAAAAAGGATCAGGTATTCTATCTGGCAAGTGAGAAAGAGATTGAGCAGGCATTCCTGCAGGCGATCGATCTTGGAAGTGTACAGGCTGCCTATGAGTATGGTGCATATTGTCAGATGAAAGAAAAGGAAGAGGGATATAGCGGTCCGATCAAGAGTATGGATTACTTCTTCCGGGCATATGAAGCCGGATATCAGGAGTTTAGTAAAGAATATCTGTTCCAGGTAATTGAACATAAGATTGCCAAAGGCGTTTCCGAGGAAGAACGCTATAGATTATATTATGATGTGGCGAAAAAAGGTTCCATTCCGGCAGTGAAACAGATACTGGCTACCAAGACACAATTGGATCAGTCTGTCAGAGATATGTATGACAGTCTGAAGATGGTTGTCAAGGAAGGTGATGTGGATGCGTTAAGTTCTATGCACATTATCGAGGAACAGTTCAAAGAATTATTGAATCCGGTTGAGACCAAATATGACAAGGTAATTCAGAACAAATTTTTCCGGTTGCAGGTTCCAAAGAGTTGTACCGCAGTGATCAATGATGAAGGTGGAACGATACGATTTGCTGATTCTGCAATTGAATTTGCCGTAGCGGAGATGCCGGTTCGGGCAGATTCCGAGGAAGAATATAATAAGATTTTCGAATTGATCTACAAAGAATATGCGGATGAAGAAAACGCTGAGATACTGGTTGCAAATTCCAGAATGGTCGGATCCGGTATCGCTACGCATAAGGCGGGTGTTAATCGCTATAGCATTTTGTTGATCAGTTCAAAGAATCAGTATTTATTTAACCTGAGTTCAATTGACCGCAGAGAATTGATGCGATTTAAAGATCAGGCCCTTAAGATAGCATTGACGCTTGTAGAATCCGGTGAGATCTACGTGGCAACAGGTGAAAACGGAAGAAAGGGTATCGGTCTTACCATGTTAATGTCTGATACCAGTGATAGCGGTATGTTGGCAATCAGCAAAGACGAAGATGAAGAGGAAGGCTTGATTTTTGTATGATAGAATGCATTGTCAGTTTTCTGACATCGCGTGTCTGTTTGATATACAATATAGTTTTAACGCAGTCGGAGCAATACCTCTCCTCTAAGCAAAGCGTAGGCGTGGGGTATAACAAGCGAGTCTTGACGACTTGTAATATCATAAGAAGAGGGGTGTCGCTGTAGCGATACCCTTCTTGCGATTGTGTGTTTTATGTGGGTCAAATCAATACACGGATAATGAGACGGAGAAGAATATGCTTACGATATCGATTGATACAAGTAGCAAAGTACCAATTTATGAGCAGATCTACAAGTATATAAGAGAAGAGATTAAGACAGGAGATCTCTCGTGTGGAACCGGATTGCCATCAAGCAGAGGACTTGCACAGCATTTGGAAGTGAGTCGAAATACCATTGATATGGCGTATGGACAACTGCTTTCGGAAGGTTATATCGAATCCATTCCCAAGAAAGGATACTATGTCTGCGCACTGGAAAACCTATATCTGGAAGGCATTCATGTGAAGGAACCATATCCTGCACAAGAAGAGAGTTCGCCCGATCCCGTAGAAAATTCTTCTTATCAGGTGGATTTTTCGCCAAGTGGAGTGGATATGGATTATTTTCCCTATGATAAGTGGAGAAAGTTGATCAAAGAATGTCTGATCGATGACAATAAGGAGCTCTTTTTATCGGGGAAACATCAGGGAGATCTTGCACTGCGCTGTGCGGTACAATCCTATCTGCATCAGTCGAGAGGCGTGCAATGCAGTCCGTCACAGATTATCATAGGGGCCGGAAGTGATTATATGCTGTTACTTTTGAGTCATGTCCTCGGAGAGAAGCGAAATATGGCAATGGAGAACCCGACCTACAAACAGGCTTATACGATATTTAAGAGTCTGGGATATGGGGTGATGCCGATTTCTATGGATGAACAAGGAATACGGGTGGATCTGTTAGAAGGAAGTGGAGCAGATATGGTATATGTCACACCGTCCCATCAATTTCCGTCCGGAATCGTCATGTCTGCCAATCGAAGAACTCAATTGCTTGCATGGGCTTCTCAAAAAGAGAACCGTTATATTATCGAGGATGACTATGACAGTGAATTCCGGTATTTTGGAAAGCCAATTCCTGCGTTACAAAGTCAGGATCCCTTTGGAAAGGTCATATATGTCGGGACGCTTTCGAAGGCAATTGCACCCGGAATCCGGATGAGTTATATGGTTTTGCCGGAGCAGATTGCCGAGCAATATCGGGCGAAAGCAGAGTTTTATTTTTCTACCGTGTCCAGAATTGATCAGAATGTAATTTGTCAGTTTTTTGAACAGGGTTATTTTGAGAGACATCTGAATCGAATGCGAAAAGTATATAAAGCAAAGCATGATATTTTATGGCAGCAATTAAAAGAATCGGGATTGCAGGGCCATATCAGCGGAGAGAGTGCGGGACTTCATTTTTTGTTGGAACAAAAAGATGAGACGGATCATGCGGCTGAGATAGAGAAGGAATTGGTGGAAGCGGCGAAAAGAGAAGGGGTCAAAGTGTATCCGCTTTCGGAATACTATATCAGGGAGGAACGCCGGAAACCAACCATTCTCATTGGTTTTGCAAGATTGAAAGAAGAAGAGATCATAGACGGTGTAAATCGTCTGGTGAGAGCGTGGAGGGCATAGCATGTATCGAAACATTATGAATGATTTGATGGAATGGTATGAGAAGGGACAAGATAAAATATTGTTGCTTCAAGGGGCCAAAGGTGTCGGTAAGACATGGACGGTTATGGACTTTGCGTATGGGTTTTATGATAATCCAATCTATATTGACTTTGAGACGGATGAGGAAGCGGGCAGATTTTTCCGCAGCGGAGAACGTGTTGGAGTTCCGCAATTGATTCGGAATATTGGTGTTCATTGCGGGGCAAAGTATCGAAAAGGGAAAACCATATACATTTTTGATGAAGCCCATATTCAGCCTAAGACTATGGCGGCGATTGTGAGAATGAAGAAACAACGGCCGGAGATTCCAATCTGTGTGATTGCCTCGACCATGAAAGAGATCACGACACAAGAGGATTTTTTTTATCCGCTGAAATTATACCCTTTAAGCTTTGAAGAATTTCTGATTGCAAATAAAGAGCAGGATCTGTGTGAGTTGGTAGAAAAACAGAAACTCGAACCGATACCGGAAGCGCAGACGGATAAGCTGATGGAATATTTGAAGGTGTTCTATCTGATTGGAGGAATGCCGGCTGTGGTGCAGGATTTTATTGATCATCATGAACCGGACAGATCCGATATGATTTTGAAAGATCTGCTCGCAGAGAGTGAGAAGCACATAACCAGATATGCTCCGGCGGTATATCTGGAAAAGATAAAGCAGATTTGGAACAGCATACCTGCTCAAATGGAAAAAGAGAATCGTAAGTTCATGTATCAGTATGTGGATGAGAAGGCAAGAGCCCGGGAGTATGAGAAATCAGTCAACTGGCTGGTAGATACAGGGTTGGTTCGTAAAGTCAACCGTCTGAAAAATGGAAGTTTGCCGATAGAGGAACAGATAGACGAGAAGTCTTTTGAACTGTATCATCTCGATCACGGACTGCTTCGGGTTATGTGTGGCTTGTCTTATGACAGTCTGGCAGAGGATCCTTTATTGGAGGATGTTAACGGGGCATTGATCGAGCAGTATGTTCTGGCAGAATTAACAGTGAATTCCAGAATCGGACAACTAGGTTTCTGGATTTCCGGTGCCACGGCAAGAGTGGAGTTTGTTTTTGAGGAAGACGGAGAGATCATTCCGGCGATCGTACAGCCGCACATTCGTAGAAAAGCGCAGAATATTAAGATTTATCGCAGCAGGAATGACAATCTCATCGCAATGCGTATTTCGTTGGATTCGCTTAGTTTTGAAAAGGGATTGATCAATGTACCGCTATACGGTTTGTGGAATTTTTAGGGAGACAGAAGCACTATGAAATGGTGGAAACACTTAAAGACTATCAATCATCATAAACGGCTGGTCATGAAGTATTGTTTCCGGCTTGGAATGTACAAACAGGGATTGCTGCATGATCTGTCAAAATACAGTCCGACGGAGTTTCTGGTGGGAGCGAAGTACTACCAGGGCAATCGCAGTCCGAATAATGCGGAGCGGGAGGACAAGGGCTATACCTCAGCATGGCTGCATCACAAAGGCAGGAATAAACACCATTTGGAGTATTGGGTGGATTATGACCTGAACGGGGAAGGTATGATCGGGATGAAAATGCCGGTGAAATATGTGGTGGAGATGTTCTGTGACCGGATCGCCGCCAGCAGAAATTATAATCCGGATACCTATACCGATGAATTGCCGCTTAACTATTATTTGAAGGGAAGGGCGAAAAGCATCCTTCACCCGGAGTCAGCGGAGCTGTTGGAGAGACTGCTCCGAATGTTGGCCGAGAAGGGGGAGGATGAGACATTTTCGTATATCAGGAGGGAGATTCTGACAAAAGAGGTCAGGAGAGAACGGATATAAAAGGTGTCGATGCCGATCCTGAGGTCTGCTTATGAAACGGATATAATCTGTACAAGACGATTTGCGACTTGAGACAGTTCACAGGTCAGGAGAAGAGATGGAGGAGAAACATGGGATTTACACATTTGCATGTGCATACAGAATACAGTTTGCTGGATGGCGCATCCAAGATCAAGGAACTGGTACACCACACCAAGGAATTGGGAATGGACAGTCTGGCGATCACGGACCACGGTGTGATGTATGGCGTGATTGATTTTTACAGAGCGGCCAAAGCGGAAGGAATCAAACCGATCATCGGCTGTGAGGTGTATGTGGCGCCCGGTTCCCGTTTTGACCGGGAGATCGAAAAAGGGGAGGAACGGTATTACCATCTTGTACTGTTGGCGGAGAATGATACCGGATATCACAATCTGATGAAGATCGTATCCCGCGGATTTACAGAGGGTATTACAAGCCGCGTATTGACCGGGAAGTTCTAAATGAATATCACGAGGGAATCATTGCGCTTTCTGCCTGCCTTGCGGGTGAGGTGGCAACGAAGCTTAGACAGGGCTTCTATGAAGAGGCGAAGCAGGCAGCATTAGAGCATCAGGAGATATTCGGAAAGGGCAATTATTTTCTGGAACTGCAGGATCATGGAATACCGGAGCAGAAGATCGTCAATCAGGGTTTGCTTCGGATATCACAGGAGACCGGAATTGAACTGGTGGCGACGAATGATCTGCATTATGTCAAGGCAGAAGATGCAGAGGCACATGATATACTGTTGTGCATCCAGACGGGTAAGAAGGTTACGGATGAGGACCGTATGCGCTATGACGGCGGTCAGTATTATCTGAAGTCACCGGAGGAGATGGAGGCACTGTTTCCATACGCGAAACAGGCAATTGAGAATACCGGAAAGATTGCCGAACGGTGTAATGTTGAGATCGTGTTTGGTGAGCAGAAGGTGCCGAAGTATGTGGTGCCGGAAGGTTATACCTCCTATACCTATTTGAAAGAACTCTGTGAGCAGGGATTGTATAAACGCTATGATCCCGTGACACCGGAACTGCGGGAACGGTTGAACTATGAATTGGAAACCATTCAGAAAATGGGGTATGTGGATTATTTCCTGATCGTCTGGGATTTTATCAAATATGCCAAAGATCATGGCATTGCGGTGGGACCGGGACGTGGATCGGCAGCCGGTTCCATAGTCAGTTATTGTCTGGAGATCACCAATATCGATCCGATCCGTTTCAATCTTCTCTTTGAGCGTTTCCTGAATCCGGAGCGTGTGTCCATGCCGGATATCGACGTGGATTTCTGCTACGAGAGAAGACAGGAAGTGATCGACTATGTGGTGCGCAAATACGGAAAAGAGCAGGTGGTGCAGATCGTTACCTTTGGTACGATGGCAGCGAGAATGGTGATCCGGGATGTGGGACGCGTGCTGGATATGCCGTATTCTGCGGTGGATCGCATTGCCAAGATGATTCCGATGGGATCAAATGGCCACAATATCACGATTCGGGAAGCCATCGACATTTCCTCCGACCTGAAAAAGGCATATACCGAGGAGGAAGATACGCGATATCTGATCGATATGTCTCAGAAACTGGAGGGACTGCCGAGACATGCCTCCATGCATGCAGCGGGTGTGGTGATCGGTCAGAAACCGATTGATGAATTCGTTCCTCTTTCGAGAGGTTCGGAGGATGCGATCACGACACAGTTTACCATGACGACGATCGAGGAACTGGGGCTGTTGAAAATGGATTTCCTCGGTCTTCGGACGCTGACCGTGATACAGGATGCGGTGCGTAATATAAAAGAGAATCGCGGGGTTGATATTGATATCGATCATATCAACATGGAAGATAGCGAAGTGTATGATCTGCTCTGCAGTGGACAGACAGATGGTATTTTTCAGTTGGAAAGCAGTGGCATGAAGAGCTTTATGAAGGAACTCAAACCGCGCAATATCGAGGATGTGATCGCCGGTATTTCCTTGTACCGTCCGGGACCGATGGACTTTATCCCTCTTTATATCAAGGGAAAGGAGAATCCGGAAAGTATTGCCTACGACTGTCCGCAGCTTGAGAAAATCCTTGCGCCGACCTACGGCTGTATCGTCTATCAGGAACAGGTTATGCAGATCGTAATGGAGCTTGCCGGATATACGTTAGGTCGAAGCGATCTGGTGCGCCGTGCGATGTCGAAGAAGAAGGGCGACGTGATGATGAAAGAGCGTCAGAACTTTGTCTACGGCAATGAGGAAGAACAAGTACCGGGCTGTATCAACCGGGGAATCGACGAGAAGACGGCCAATAAGATTTTCGATGAAATGACGGATTTTGCCAAGTATGCGTTTAACAAATCCCACGCGGCAGCCTATGCGGTGGTGGCCTATCAGACTGCCTATCTGAAATGTCACTATCCGGAGGAATTCATGGCGGCGCTGATCACATCGGTGCTTGACCGCACGGATAAGGTGTCTGAATATATAGCGCATTGCCGCAAATTGGGCATTGCAATCCTTCCACCGGACATCAATGAGGGATACAGCTGGTTCTCGGTATCAGACGGGGGAATACGATATGGTCTGTCTGCACTGAAGAGCGTGGGACGACCGGTGATTGATTCCGTCGTGGAGGAGAGAAAACAGAATGGAAGATATCGGGATCTCAAGGATTTTATCAGCCGTCTTTCATCAAAAGAGGTGAATAAACGAACCATTGAAAGTTTTATCAAATCCGGTGCGTTTGACGGATTTGACGCGAATCGCAAACAGATGATGCTGGTGTACTCCCAGGTGATCGACACGGTGAATCAGGAAAAAAAGAGTGCGATGACCGGACAGATGTCCCTGATGGATTTTCTGGGAGAAGAGGAGAAAAAGGATTTTGCGATCATTTATCCGAAGGTAGATGAGTATCCGAAGGAAGAAATGCTTGCATACGAGAAGGAAGTGCTGGGGGTATATGTCAGCGGACATCCGTTAGAGGATGATCAGGAGATGATGAGTCGGAATATCGATGCCACCACGCATGACTTTTTGCCGGATCCGGATACCGGAAGTACGACCGCAAAGGATCAGCTTTATTATACCATGGGCGGTATGGTGTCTGCGATTACCGTGAAGCTTACAAAAAATAATCAGAACATGGCGTTTATCACCCTTGAGGATCTGTTAGGTACCATTGAGGTGGTCGTATTTCCAAAGAAATATGAGGAGTATCGGCAATATCTGGTGCAGGATGCGAAGCTTTTTGTATATGGCAGGGCATCTATCAGTGAGGATGAGGGAAAACTGCTTTTAGAGAAAGTGGTGCCGTTTTCAAAAGTGCCGAGACAGATCTATCTGCAGTGTGAGAACAAGGCAGCTTATCAGGAAAAGGAATCTGCCATTTATGAGACGGTTGACCGCTATCCGGGAAACAGCAAGGTAATCGTATGTTTAAAAGAAGAGAAAATGATGAAGCCGTTGGGAGACCGGTTCGGAGTTGACGGTTCCGAAGAACTGGTTCAGAAATTAAAAGAATTATTGGGAGACGGAAAGGTTCTGGTCAAAGAAGGGAAACTTTCCATGAGAGGGCGCGCATGATCACAAGTACAGGCAATCAAAAGATCAAAAATATCATGAAGTGTAAGAAGAGTGCGAGAGAACGCAATAAGGAAGATGTTTTTCTGGTAGAGGGAGTTCGCATGTTTGCGGAGATTCCGGAGGAAATGCATGTCGAGACCTTTGCGACAGAGGATTTTTATGAGAAGAATACCCAATTGTTTGAACATCGTGTATTTGAACTGGTGTCCGGACATGTGATGGAAGCAATTACGGATACAAAGACGCCCCAGGGAGTGGTCAGTATCGTAAAACGGTATCACTATATGCCGGAATCCGTGACGGACTTAGCGATGCAGAAGACAACACCGCTTATTATGGCCCTCGAGAATTTGCAGGATCCGGGCAATCTGGGAACGATCATCCGAACGGCAGAAGGAGCAGGAGTTACCGGAATTTTGATGAGCCGGGATACCGTGGATGTATATAATCCCAAAGTGGTACGTGCCACGATGGGCTCCATATTCAGAGTACCGTTTTGTTATGTCGATAATCTGACGGAATGGATACAAAAATTGAATCAATCCGGTTATCAGACATACAGTGCGCATTTACAGGGAACCTCGTTTTACGACTTTGACTATCAAAATCCGACGGTTTTCTGCATAGGAAATGAGGGAAACGGTCTTACCGATGCCCTGTCCGGTATGACGAATCATAAGATCAGGATACCGATGATGGGAAGTGTGGAGTCGTTAAATGCCGCAACCGCATCCACAGTACTGATGTATGAGGCAATGCGACAAAGAAATTCATAATTACGACAAAAGTAGTCCTTTTTAGAAGAAAAATCCCCGTTCTATAAATCGACTTTCTGTACTAAGATATAGTACGTAATAAATGATATTCAAACTTTTTCCACAATATCATGTGTTTGGAAATCATTTATTGTGAAAAAAATCTGATGTACATGGAAGGAGAAAAAAGATGACAGAAAAAGCATTAAGTAACAATCAGGCAGTGGTGGCGGGAGAGATTATTTCCGATTTTACATTTAGCCACGAGATATTTGGGGAAGGATTTTATATGGTGGATCTATTGGTAAATCGTCTGAGTGACGCCACAGATGTGATACCGCTTATGGTTTCCGACCGCCTGATTGATGTGGAACAGTCTCATATTGGGGAACGGATTGAGGCAAAGGGACAGTTTCGGTCCTATAACAAACATGAGGAGTCAAAGAATCGCTTAATCTTATCGTTGTTTGTAAGAGAGTTGACTGTGTTGGAGGATACGGATGAACTGGAGCATCCGAATCAGATATATTTAGACGGCTACATCTGTAAGACACCGATCTATCGTATGACACCGCTTGGCAGAGAGATTGCGGATGTACTGTTGGCAGTGAATCGGGCATACGGAAAGTCGGATTATATTCCTTGCATCTGCTGGGGGCGCAATGCCAGATTTGCCGGTAAGCTGGAGATTGGAGAACATGTTGCGGTATGGGGAAGAATCCAGAGCAGAGAATACCAGAAGAAACTGGAAAATGATGAGGTGATCAACCGGGTGGCATATGAGGTGTCTGTCAGCAAGATGGAATGTCTCGAGTAGGTATTATGAGTGAATTTTTATATGCTCGATGAGTTGTGAACCGGGCATTGCTTTTTTACCGGATATATGCTAGGATTATGCTATTCCTTGATTTGTTGCAGAACAACGTTTGATTGGAAGTTCTTTTTGAAACGGCTGTGGCATTCGAATGCGATTCGCTATGTTGGTGCTGGAGGGATGGCAGAGCCTGGGTATGAGGTGAAAAATGGATAACGTGCATATTATTTATGGAGCGGGTTATGGAAAGACCGCAGCGGCTATGGGGCTGGCAGTCAAAGCGGCGGGAGCCGGTGAGAATGTTACAATTGTACAATTTTTAAAAGGAACTGATGCGGATTACAGCATCTTAAGTCAATTTGAAGAGATTAATTTATTCACATTTGAAAACAGTGAGAAACCGTTTGGGGAACTTACCTATGAGGAGCGCGAAGAACAGCGCGCGAAGGCGAAGAACAGTTTTCACTATGCGAAGAAAGTAATCGACACGGGAAGTTCGGATGTGGTCATACTCGACGAAGTATTGGGCCTCATGGACTATAATATACTTTATGTAGAAGATCTTGAAGAATTACTGAATATAAACAGTCATGTCAAACTGATTATAACCGGAAGAAATTGTCCGGAGGAGATAAGGAAGAAAGCAACGATTTTGTCTCATATCGAGGCAAAGTAGAGAAAGAAACTCGGAATAACGAAAAATCTGATTGACAGCACATGTGCGTAGTGCTATCATGAATCTATCAGTTGAATAAGGATAAGACGTTTTCGTCGATGTGTAGAGGCGCGTGTGTCAAGAGTAGCAGCCGGGACAGATAAGGCTGGAAGACTTGTTGTGAAAGGGACTCACGCCGAAGAAAAACATTTCCTTATAAGTGTTTTTTCTGGACATATAGTGAAGAACTATATGGCTGTCACCGATATGTGATGTTTGAGTATGATACTTATATAGGTATCTGTGCGATACATCCGGTGGAGTGCTACGGAATGAAGAGGAATATGAATGACGCTTCGTTGGCACCTGCCGACGAAGCGTTTTGTACTTATATAAATAATATCAGGAAAAGGAGAAAGAGTTATGGCTATTTTTACAGGTTCAGCAGTTGCAATTGTAACTCCGTTCAAGGAAGACGGAGCAGTGGATTATGATCAGTTAAAGGATCTGGTGGAATATCAAATTGCCAATAAGACCGATGCGATCGTGATCTGCGGTACGACGGGTGAGGCATCCACGATGACGGAAGAGGAACATTTGGAAGTGATCCGGAAATGTTGTGAGTATGTGAACAAGAGAATTCCGGTGATCGCAGGTACCGGATCAAACTGCACGGAGACAGCGATCAAACTTTCCAAAGAAGCACAGGAAGTGGG
>CAJOMI010000024.1 GCA_905235545.1 uncultured Lachnospiraceae bacterium
AGGCTACAACATTTTAGAGACACAGTATGGCGAAGGTGATGCAGCCAAATCTCAGAGTATTGCAGAGAACTACATCACACAGGGTGTTGTTGGTATCTTTGGATGTAATGAAGGTTCTACAACCGGTGCCGGCAATGCGATCAAAGCATCCGGTAACTCCAGCATCATTGGTGTTGGATTTGATAAATCCGATGCAATCCTTAACCTGATTGATGATGGATTCCTTCTTTGCACAATGGCACAGAACCCGGATGTAATGGGAGCTGAGGGCGTTAAGGCCTGCGTAAGCGCATTGGAAGGCAATTCTCTTGGTGGAGCTGTTACAGATACCGGTGTTTCCGTTATTACCAAGTAATACATATCAGGTAGACACAGCGCCGGATTAATAGAATATCAGATTAGAATAACCGCCGGATCTTTTATGATCCAGCGGTTTCTATTATATGAGAATTATGTTATAATATAACGAATAGGGGAGAAAGAACGGGTTTTTTATGAATACCCGGATGAAAAGAAATAGGAGAAGAGTAATATGCTAAAGGTAATGATTGCAGATGACGAAGAAAGGATATGTAAACTGATTCATGCGCTGGTCGATTGGACGAGTCTGTCGATGGAGGTGGTTGCAACAGCGCATAACGGTTTGGATGTTTTGGAATTTCTTAAAAATAATTCGGCAGATATCCTGATCACGGATATCCGTATGCCCGGAATGAGCGGACTTGAACTGATTCAGACGCTCAAAAAAGAAAAACCCGAGATGGAAATCATTATCATTAGCGGTTATGCACACTTTGAATATGCGAAGGCTGCAATCAGCTATGGAGTCGGCAACTATCTTTTAAAGCCAATCAACAAAACGGAATTGATCAGTACATTGGAAAAGGTTCGGGATGGAATTCTGAATAAAAGAGCCATAGAGGAGAACACAAATCAATTAATACAAAAAAATGAAAAGGACATCAAGAGGATTCAACGGCTATTGATTGATTATCTGTTAGAACAAAAATGCAAAAATATGAATCTGGAGGAATTGAACGAAGAATATCATCTGCACCTGCATCCCGGAAGTTTTCAGGCATTTTGGCTTAAAATGGATGGAATGACAAAAGACATAACGCCAAACGGAATGGGAATTGTGATGGGCAAAGTAGAACAATTGCTCGAGAAATCGCTGGAACCTATATGTATAGAAATGGTCATAACCCATAAAAGTACATCCTGTATAGGTGTTATCAATTATGATACGGCAAATCAGGGAGAGGTTAAGCATATTCTGAAATCGTGTCTGACTCAGTTGGAATATGAGAAAACATTATATGGGGATGTAACATTTTCCATGGCGCTTAGCAAGGCGACCAATAACACGGAACATCTTGTTGATATTCTGAATGAAGTGGAACTCCTGATAAAAGAACGTATCATCAGAGGGACAGGTAAAATATTAGAAAAAATTATAATTGAAAAAAAGGTTCGCGATCAAAATATCCTTGAAACGTATCTTAGAATGATTACCCGTGCGATTGAGTTTAAAAATCCGGAAGAAAGTGAAAAAACGATACAGGTTATACGAGACGAGATTAAAAAGTCAAAAGATTTACACGGATATGAAATTCTGGATATTATTCACGCATGCGGGAATTTATTCCTGAGCCAGATCAGTGTTGAAAACAGACAGGAAGAATTGATTTCTTTTGATGAGAGATGTGAGCAAAGCCGGGATTTGGAGGAATTGCTTGCCGTCTTGAAAGAATTGCAGGATGATCATATCAAGCGCCTGCGAAAACAATATGAAGATGACGTGAACCGACCTATAAGACAGGCAAAACAGTATATTCAGAATCATTATTCGGAGCCGATTTCATTGGAAACCGTAAGTGAGATTGTGGGATTGAGTCCTGCATACTTCAGCACTCTTTTCAAAAAATACGAGAAAGACGGGTTTGCAAAATATCTTATGAATGTTCGAATCGAGCAGGCTAAAATAATTTTGCGTGAGAGCAATATGTCAATTTCCGAAGTGTGCAAAAAAGTGGGTTACAATGACTTGAAACACTTTAATCGCACGTTTGAAAAAATGACAGGCGTGAAGCCGGCAACATATAGGAAATTATATGGATAGAGGATAATAAATGTGAAAAAACATGATGATTTCAGATATATCTCAAAACGGGTATCGTTAATAAAAAATGTTCTGCAATGTATTGGTTGTGTTACTTTATTGCTTGCATTTATATTTTTTTTGAATGGCAGCAGTTCTATATGGATCGTTATTTTTCTTCTGGTCCTTCTTTTAGGGGGTAATATTGTCTGGTATGAGTGGATTGTCAAACCGTTTCGATGGTGTGAGACACTGTCGGAGCGAATACTGAACGGATATGTGATGAAGGACAGCTCCGAGGAAGATGCTCTTTATTTATCCCCCATGAATAAACAGCAGAACCAGAAAATGATTGGTGTTTTGAATGGTCCCCACGTAGTGGATCTGAATAAGAGACAGGCACAATATCTGGCATTGCAGAATCAGATCAATCCACATTTCCTTTATAACACGCTGGAGAGTATTCGCGGTGAGGCATTAATTGCGGGGATGGACAGCGTGGCGGATATGACAGAAGCTTTGGCCAAATTTTTCAGGTATACGATTACCAAAGTGGAGAATCTGGTTTCTGTGCAGGAGGAACTTGACAACTGTGAAACGTACTTTCTGATTCAGAAATATCGCTTTGGAGACCGGATAGATCTTCATGTTGAGTGTGATGCGGATGATTGGAATGATATTATGAACTGCAAGATCCCTAAACTGACACTTCAGCCTATTTTGGAAAACAGTATCATTCACGGAACGGAGTTAAAAGTCGGAAAGAGCAATTTAATCATTGCGTTTGAACGCACAAATGATCGCCTCATTATCCGCATTTCGGATGACGGTGTTGGAATGGATGAAGAAAAACTGGCCCAGCTAAACGGCAGACTTCGAAATGAAAGCAGTTCAATGGATTATAAGAAACAAAATGAAAAGGGCGGAATCGCGCTTGTAAATGTGAATAATCGCATTCATTTAATATTTGGGGAAGAGTATGGAATGCACATATATTCAATCCCGGATAAGGGAACCGATGTTGAAATATCGGTGCCGTTATTGATGGACGAAGAGAGTATCAGAAGTAGAGGGATGCTATAATGAAAAATGAGATACTGCGGATGGAGAGAGTTACCTACGTAGATAAGGGTGTTACCAAACTTGAGGATTTTAACCTGCAAGTATATGAGGGAGAAATTCTGGGATTTATTCCGGTCAATTCACATGGCCTGGAAGAATTGTTCTCACTTTTTCGTACAAATATGCCTCTGTATGATGGGTATGTGTATTATGGCGGTGAAATGGTCAATTCATGGAGGGGACCGATGCGCGGTCAGAACCGGGTTTGTATCATTCGGGCCCGAAGTTGTCTGGTAGAGGGAATGACTGTGGCGGAGAATATCTTTGTGCTTAGGCAGGGATTCCGACAAGAGATCATTCCGTCGGAAATGCTCAGAAAACAATTGGAACCGTTTATTCAGGATGTAGGAATTGAAATTCAGGCAGATACATACGTGGAAAAACTGTCTACCTTTGAGAGAATCGTTGTTGAAATATTGCGGGCTGTTGTTATGGGACAACGCTTGATTATTTTGGAAGAGATCAGTACATTGATCAGTGAAACAAAATTAAATAAACTATATGAGATTATTCGATATTATGCAGATCAGGGATTTAGTTTTATCTATATCAATTTGCATTTTGAGGAATTGCAACAAATATGCGACAGAGCGGTCTTGTTTTCCAACGGTCGTATTCAGAAAGTTATTTCAAAATCGGAAATGGACAAAGGGATATTGGATAACTATACGGAACAATATCGCGATTTGGTAATGCATCATTGGGAAGAAAGAAGCGGGGAGAAGCGGCATACGAAAGAAATCTTTCGATTAGAAAATATAGTATATGGTGCGATAAAAAAACCGCTGAACGTAACGATATCTCAAGGGGAATGTGTTGTGGTGCAATGCATGGACAGCATATCGTACAGAAACACAAAAAGTGTTTTGATGGAAGAAATTCCCGTGACGAAAGGCAAAGTATGGCTGGACAAAAAAAGGGGTAAAATGTTATACAAAGATATTGCGGTTGTGGAGGAAGACCCCACGAGCAATATGCTTTTTCCGGAACTCAGTTATTTTGATAATCTCTGCCTGGGACTTGCAAACAGAGTTCCCGGTGTCTGTTACAGCCGGAAAATCAAAATGAACATAAAACAGGAATATAAGGAATATATTGACGAAGAATTGTATTTAAAACAAATAGATGAATTGACGGAAAAGCAAAAATATCAATTGGTGTTTATGCGGATTCTGTTGCAAAAGCCCAAAGTTATATTTTGTTTCCAACCGTTTAAAGGAGCAGATCTTGTACACAGAATGTATATATGGGAACAGTTAGAGTTTTTACTGCACCATGGAATTGCTGTGATTATTGTATCCGTAAATCTGCAAGATCCCTTATCGATGGTGCAGCGTATGTTTCGGATCAGCGTAAAAGGAATAGAAGAACTTGAAAAGGATGAATTTCAAAGTGCATCATCTACTACGGAAAAAGATATAGAGATATAGACAGGATAAAAGTAAGATATGGAAAACAGGATGTCTGGCTTAGGCTTTGACATCTTTTTTTGAGATTTTTCATAGTTCACAAATCCGTAAAATCATGTATAATAAGAGGTAATGAGGAAGAACGGGAAATGTTCTGTGTTTCAGAAAGGAAAAGAAAAATGATCAACATTGTACTGCATGAGCCGGAGATGCCGGCTAATACGGGAAATATCGGAAGAACCTGTGTGGCGACCGGAGCAAGGCTTCATTTGATAGAGCCACTTGGTTTTTTGATCAATGACAAAATGATCAAGCGTTCCGGTATGGATTATTGGGACAAATTGGATGTGAGAACGTATCTGAATTTTGAGGATTTTCTGGAGAAGAATCCGAATGCGAAGATTTATATGGCAACGACAAAGTCCAAACAGACTTATACCGAGGTACAGTATGAAGATGACTGTTATATCATGTTTGGAAAGGAGAGTGCCGGGATTCCGGAGGAGATTCTGTTAGACTACAAGGACACCTGTGTCAGGATCCCGATGCTTGACGACATTCGTTCCCTGAACCTGTCAAATTCCGTGGCGATCGTATTATACGAGGCGTTAAGGCAGAACGGGTTTCAGAATTTCCAACTGCAGGGGCAGTTGCACCATTATGAGTGGTGATCCTTTGATTGCAGATGACCTTTTTTAGAAATGAGGGAGACATGAATAAACGAACATTAAGGGTATTGGAATATTATAAGATCATAGAACAACTGACCGGGTTTGCAACCTGTCCGGAGGGAAAACGATTATGTGAGAAGTTGAAACCTTCTGTGGATATGGTTGAGATACAGAAGAACCAGGAGGAGACGCGGGATGCTCTTTCAAGATTGTATCAGCACGGGAGCATTTCCTTTTCCGGCGTCTATCTGATTGGTGAGTCGATGAAGAGGGTTGCGGTCGGAGCATCTCTTTCCATACCGGAATTATTGGATGTTTCGAAGTTGTTGAGGGTTGCGGAAAATGCCAGACAGTATGGCGCTCAGGCACGGGATAAAGATGGATCGGGTGATATGCTCAGACAGGATTCTCTGACCGGATACTTCGAAAGCCTGATGCCGCTGACCCATCTTGCAAGAGAGATCGACCGATGTATTCTCTCGGAGGATGAGATTGCGGACGATGCCTCGGCAACATTGAAAGACATCCGGCGGAATATCAAAATTACAAACGGAAAAGTGCATGAAGTGTTAAACGGGATCGTAGCCAAGCAGACCAATCAGTCCATGTTGCAGGACGCTATTGTGACCATGCGTAACGGCAGATATTGTATTCCGGTGAAATCCGAATATAAGGGACAGTTTCCGGGTATGGTGCATGACCAGTCCTCCACCGGTTCTACCTTTTTCATTGAGCCGATGGCGGTTGTGAATCTCAATAACGAACTGAAGGAATTGGCCGCAAAGGAAGAGATGGAGATAGAGAAGATCCTCGCAAATTTAAGTGAGCAGGTAGCACTTTCCAGGGATAGTATTGAGCGCGATGTCGAGGTTCTCACCAAGCTTGACTTTATATTTGCCAAGGCGTCCTTTGCCAGATCCTATGACGGGACAGAGCCGGAGTTTAACGATAAGGGAATTGTGGATATCAAAAAAGGAAGGCATCCGCTGCTGGAGAAACATTCGGTCGTACCGGTGGATATTCGATTGGGAGAGGATTTTAACATGCTGATCATCACCGGACCGAATACCGGTGGAAAGACAGTTTCCTTAAAGACACTTGGGCTGTTTACCCTGATGGGACAGGCAGGTCTTCATATTCCCGCCTTTCAGGGTTCCAAACTTGCTCTGTTCCGGGATGTATTTGCGGATATCGGCGATGAGCAGAGCATTGAACAAAGTTTGAGCACATTTTCTTCGCACATGTCGAATATCGTATATATCATGAAACATGCGGATAAGGATACGCTTGTACTGTTTGATGAGCTGGGCGGAGGAACGGATCCGGTGGAGGGTTCCGCACTTGCCATCGCCATTCTGAGTGATCTGCACAATCGGAATATCCGATGTATGGCGACGACGCATTACAGCGAGTTAAAGACCTTTGCCATGACGACAGAAGGGATTGAAAATGCCTGCTGTGAGTTTGACGTGGAAACTTTAAGTCCGACCTATCATTTATTGATCGGAATCCCCGGCAAATCCAATGCCTTTGCGATTGCGAAAAAACTGGGACTGCCGAATGCAGTGGTTGATGCTGCAAAGTCGCAGATTAATACAAATACCATCGATATGGAGACGATTCTGGCGGATCTGGAGAAATCCAAGCAGACGATAGAAAAAGAACAGGCAGAGATTGCCGCGAATAAAGAAGAAATTCAGAAATTGAAAGAACGGCTTGCATCGAAAAATGAGCATATCGAGCAGCGCAAACAGGATATCCTTCGCAATGCCAGAGAAGAGGCCAGAGATATTCTGGAAGATGCAAAAGCATTTGCAGATGCATCCATTCGGAAGTATAATAATTGGGAAAAGAAGCCACAGACGGCAAGCAACAAAGAGATGGAAAAGGAACGTAACGAGATACGTTCCAAGCTTAATGCGGTAAATGGAAAACTGGAACAGAAAACGCCAAATCGCAAATCAAAGCACAAGCCGGAAGATTTCAAGTTGGGAGATGCCGTGCATGTAATCAGTCTCAATCTGGATGGTATTGTGCGCAGCCTTCCAAATCAGAAGGGAGAGATAACGGTGCAGATGGGAATTCTGCAAAGTACAGTGAAGATCAGTGATGTCGAGATCGTTCAGGAAGAACCTGAAAAATCCCGAAGAAAGCAGAATGTCACCGTTTATCATGCCTCGGTTGGAAAGGCAAGAACCATCAAGCCGGAGATTAATCTGCTGGGGATGACGGTAGATGAGGCAATCATGGAGCTTGACAAATATTTGGATGATGCGTGTCTTTCCCATCTGAATCAGGTGCGGATCGTACACGGAAAAGGAACAGGTGCACTTCGAAAAGGTGTGCATGAATATTTGAAAAAACAACCGTATGTGAAGTCGTATCGTCTTGGCGAATTTGGGGAAGGAGATGCCGGCGTTACGATCGTGGAACTGTAAACAGACAAGGAGGTATCAGTGATCTATGGGTGAAATGACCAAGAAAAAAATTTTGATCGTGGATGACGACGAGAACATTGCAGAGTTGATCTCGCTATATCTGATCAAGGAATGTTTTGATACGGAGACTGCAAGTAACGGAGAAGAGGCGATTGATAAAGTAAAAAGTTATCATCCCGATTTAATTCTACTCGATATAATGCTTCCCGGAATTGACGGCTACGATGTGTGCAGGGAAGTGCGTAAGAGCAGCAATGTTCCTATCATTATGTTGTCGGCAAAGGGAGAGGTATTTGATAAGGTGTTGGGACTCAAAATCGGCGCGGATGATTATATTGTGAAGCCGTTTGATTCCAATGAACTGGTTGCAAGAGTACAGGCTATTTTGCGGAGAAGTGAGAAGCAGGAGGTACATGAGGAAACCAATGTCGAAGAAGAGTCGGGAGATGTTGTTCAATATGATGGCCTGGTGGTCAATCTGACCGGCTATTCGGTTGTGTACAATGGAAAATCGGTGGAAATGCCGCCAAAAGAATTGGAACTGCTCTATTTTCTTGCAAGCAGTCCGAATCAGGTCTTTACCAGAGAACAACTATTGGATCGCATCTGGGGATATGACTATATCGGCGATACCAGAACCGTAGATGTGCATGTAAAGCGGATCCGTGAAAAAATAAAGGATGGAAGCAACTGGTCGATTTCGACTGTATGGGGAATCGGATATAAGTTTGAAGTGAAATAGAAAGAGGAATAAAGGTGAAACGTACATTTTTTGATAAGGCGATTTTAATCATTATTGCGCTGCTGATGGTGATTTGTATTGCACTTGCCAGTTACACAACTTATGGCACGCAAAAAGCTCTGTTGGATGAAAAACAAAAAAATCTGATCAATGAAGCTCATTTGCTGGCAGAGCAGGCAATCACACCGTATTTAAGTCAAGCTACTTCAAAAGAGTATCTGCAGCTTCGTTTGGATGAGTATGAAGAAATGCTGCAGTTAAAGGTGTGGTTTTATGATGAAAAAGGTGATCTGATTGCAGCGTCCAAAGCTTCGGGGACAGATAAAGGTGCACCGGCCAATATAAAGACGCTGGAGAATCCTACGGATTTAGATAATGCATTCTCCACGACCGGCACATTTGACGACTATTTTGGGGACCCGATGATCAGTGTTGAAGCGCCGATCTATCTGGAAGAGAATATCGTCGGATATCTGATTCTTCATACGACAAGGGAGGATATCGATAATCTGCAAAGCAATATGCTGAAGGTGCTCTATATGCCTTTTGTGGTAATCATGCTTGTGGTAGGAATTGTATTTATCTATCTTTCCAACATATTGCTTCGCCCGATTGCAAAACTCAATCACGCCGCAAGAGAATATGCAAAGGGAAATTTTGATGTGAAGACAGGAGTGGACCAAAAGGATGAATTGGGAGAACTGGCGGAATCTTTGGAGTATATGGCGAGTGAATTGAGTAAACTGGATGAATACCGAAAGAATTTCATTGCAAATATTTCCCATGATTTCCGATCTCCACTTACCTCGATCAAGGGTTATCTGGAGGCAATGCTCGACGGTACGATTCCACCGGAGAAATACAACCGTTATTTGCTGATCGTGCTTGATGAGACAAAACGGTTGACAAAACTGACCAGTGGGCTTTTGGAACTCAACAGTTTCGACAATTACGGCCCGATTCTGAAATGTCAGAATTTTGACATCGAAGATATGGTGTGGGCAACGAAGAACCGGTTAGAGGGAATCTGTAAGGAAAAGAACATCTCCATCCGGGTAGTCTGTGCTACGGAGAATACTGAGGTATATGCCGATAAGATGAAGATTGGTCAGGTGGTAAATAATCTGTTAGACAATGCGATCAAGTTTAGTCCGGAGTATGGTCAGATTACGGTGACTCTTTCCGAAAAGTATAACAAGATATATGTTTCGGTCAAGGACGAGGGACCGGGGATTGAAAAGAACAGTCAGAACAAGGTGTTTGATCGATTCTATAAGACAGATCCATCCCGGGGAAAGGATAAAAAGGGAACCGGTTTGGGGCTTGCGATCACAAAGGAAATTATCAAAGCGCATGGTGAACACATTGATTTATATAGTGTAGAGGGTGTGGGAAGTGAATTTGTATTTACGCTTTCCAAGGATAAGAAGATGAAGTAAGGAGAGAATATGAGGTTTATTAAAGAGTTAAGGGAAGGGGATATGATATCCTCCATTTATTTGTGCAAGGACAAGAGAACATTGCAGACAAAAGCGGGAAAGAATTATTATTCCATGCAACTGCATGACAAGACAGGCTCCGTAGACGGCAAGGTCTGGGATATATCGAACGGCATCGAGCATTTTGACTCGATGGATTACATACAGGTGGATGCGCAGGTCATCAGTTATCAGGGATCGCTGCAGCTCAATATCCGCAGAGTAAGAAAGGCGGCGGAGGGGGAATATGATCCGACCGATTATATGCCGTGTTCGAAGAAAAATATCGATGAGATGTATGATGAGATGGTTACATTGATCCATACGGTGAAGGAACCACACCTGCTCAAATTATTGCAGATGATATTTACGGAAGATCCGAATTTTATAAAAGCATTTAAGATCCACTCGGCTGCGAAGACGATGCACCATAATTTTGCGGGTGGTTTGCTGGAACACAGCTTATCGGTAGCGAAACTTTGTGATTTCTATACAACGAGATATCCGGCACTCAACAGAGATCTTCTGATCACGGCGGCGCTTTGCCATGATATCGGGAAGATGAAGGAGATATCGGCATTTCCGGAAAATGATTACACGGATGAGGGACAGTTGATCGGTCATATCGTAACCGGTACCATGATGGTTGATGAAAAGATCAAACAGATTGAGGGATTTCCGGTGAAACTGGCCAATGAATTGAAACACTGCATCCTGTCGCATCATGGAGAATTGGAATTTGGTTCACCAAAAAAACCGGCACTTTTAGAGGCGGTTGCGCTTGCATTTGCCGATAATACGGATGCGAAGCTGGAAGGGTTCGTGGAATTATTGGAAAGCAATGCTGATAAAGGAGATGAATGGATCGGATTTAACCGTATGTTTGAGAGCAACCTGCGACCAACTTCAAAATAGGAGATGACAAACAGTTTCCTGACAACAAATGCCACCCGGCGAGAGTTTCGTAAAAGAAATTCCTGCCAGGTGGCATTTTTGAATTTGCATGAACAGCAAACACTTCGACATAGGAGCAGCAACATGATGGGAAGTGTTAATGGATTTCTTCCACATGGCTGAAAGTCCAAGTGTGGATGTTGTATTCAATGACCGGTGTTCCACAGTATTCGCAGACCTTGGCACCCAGTGAAGAAATGGGAGCACCACAGTTTGGACAGTTGAGACCCAACGCATGATCCAGATCATTCTCCACCAGACTTCGATCCTGAATATAGATCATATCCACGTTGTAACGTGTTTGATATTTATACTCTTTCGATCCTTCAATCCGAGCAGAAGTGTCCTCTGTTATGTAATGAAAACACTCCAATGAAGATTGAAAGGTGATAATACAACGTCCCGCTGCTTTGCGGTATTGATTAATCTCCGTGCGATGAATTCTGATGTTCTCAAAGTGCTCGTGACGGCCCTGCGCATACAAGGACTGCAGATGTTGTTCCAATTCCTGTTTTAACTCAGTGTTACCGTCTTTTAACAGAGAATTGTTTTGGGCACTGATTGCCTGCAGATATCCTTTGAGCACATTTTCTGCCCGTTCTTTCATCTCGTCATAGTGAAATTCAGGAAAGTCCGTTGCAATCTTTGGAAGTAAAAGGCTTGTCATAGATGCCACAGACTTTGGAGTTGTGGCATTCTCTACACGCATCTTTTCTGCTGCTTCGGTAATGTGTTCCGTACCAAATAACGCCTGTGAGACATCCCGTGTCTTCTTCTGGAGATAACGTACTCCGCAATAGATCGCAAGGATGATGACAAGAATTAACACCAGAATAATAATGATTGCTATACTAATATGAGCCATAATTTCCTCCAATCCGGTCTAGCGTAACACATTAAAGTAGTAGAGAAGTGCAATGATAGCAACAATGGCGACAACCGTAATAATAACCTTTGGAACAGAGATAGGAGTTTTGCCGGATACCTTCCCTGTCTGACCGTTTACCATAAATTGATATACCTTATCCTTGTATTTAAAATTAGAGACCCAGATCGGAAGCAGGAGATATTTGTATGTAATATCGCTGTATGTTGTGCTGAGTCTGATATTACGGGTATGGTTTGCATGGTGTTCGGCTTGGATATCATTTGAAATATGTTGTTTTAATTTGTTGTCGATAGAGGATGTGGCTTTGCCCCACGCATCCTTGAGACCGAGAGAATACCGTTCGGCAATGAAACCGGCAATGTATTCCGGTTTATATACCTTGTTATTCTCCGTGTCGAAAGGCTCTAATCCTTTTAAAATGGAGGCGTCGTGATTCTTGGAGGCAAATACAAGTTCATCGTCAATGAATTCCTGATGTGTGCCGGATGTTCGGAACCAGGATGTCTCGATATGAGTTTTGCCGTCTTTTCCTTTCACGGTTCGGTCAATACCGTATTCCCCGTGGTAGGAGCTAAAGGTATTGGCATCGAAAGTCCAGTATGGCAGATATATGCCCTTGAATCGATCCGGTTTGGCACTTTCTTTGGCGAGTTTCGGGCAGAACCATCTCTTGTGAATCCATTTGTGAAATAGCTCGGAGGCATTTTTATCACTGATTTGAAATGGAACGACACCACCCGGAGCCATAGTAGTCTGATCAGCGGCGTCCATGACCTGATTGGATCCACAGAATGGACAAACGCCGGAGGTCTGCAGAGCATCATAGATGGATTCGGCACCGCATGCTTTACAAAGAACTGTCTTTGTTGCTAAGCCCCAATCATGGTTTGATGTATCTTCAGCCGTATAAAAATCCAATTCGTCCGCCTTCTTTGGCTCTTCTTCGGATACCGGGATGGTTTCTTCATATTCACAATAAGGACATCGCAGATTGCCGGAGGCAGGGTCAAAATCCATAACACCGCCACATTGTGGGCATTTCTTGTCCGTTTCTTTTTTGGTATCCACTATGTTCATATCATTAAATTCGTCCATGTTTCATCTCCTGTCTTTTGATTCAAAATGTCTCCGGCGTTCCTGCCGCAGAGTGTGATTAAGCTGGCATTTATTACCGGATACAGGGCTGCAGCTTTGAACGCGGCAGCCCTTGATTTGTCTTGCTTAGAATTATGTGAAATATAAGCGCAATTCATATACTATGATGTTGGGGTCAAAAGGTATTTTGCCCCCCAACTGATGCCTACGCACGACTACATTGCTACGCAATTCTCGTCGTGCTAAAAACATTCGCAATCCG
>CAJOMI010000025.1 GCA_905235545.1 uncultured Lachnospiraceae bacterium
AGATACCTATGCGTTAGACAGGACGCGTAACGAATAGGAGGATTTCCATATGAATAAAGTAATTTTGATGGGACGTTTGACGAGAGATCCGGAAGTTCGGTACTCTCAAGGAGAGAATACATTAGCCATTGCGAGATATACGTTAGCGGTTGATCGCAGATTTCAGAGAAATAATAACAATGAGCAGAGTGCTGATTTTATTTCCTGTGTAGCATTT
Organism: uncultured Lachnospiraceae bacterium; assembly: GCA_905235545.1. GTDB lineage: Bacteria > Bacillota > Clostridia > Lachnospirales > Lachnospiraceae > CAG-590. The sequence continues at coordinate 218 of CAJOMI010000025.1, forward strand.
GGTAAGAGTGCAGAGTTTGCTGAGAAGTGGTTGAAACAAGGCACCAAGATTTGCGTTACCGGTAGAATTCAGACCGGTAGCTATACAAACAAAGACGGTGCAAAGGTATATACAACGGAAGTTGTAGTTGAGGATCAGGAATTTGCGGAGAGCAAGAATAGTGCTTCAACCGGTGATACTGATTATTCAGCAAATAATCGCCCGACTCCGAGTGCAGCAAGTGGTGATGGATTTATGAGCATACCGGAAGGAATCGAAGATGAACTCCCATTTCAATAATTTAGGAGGGAAAGAAAATGGCATATAATAAAGCAGATAAGCCAGAGCGTGGCGATGCGCCGTTAAAGAGAAGAAATATTCGCAGAAGAAAAAAAGTTTGTGTTTTTTGTTCTGACGAGAACAATTTGATTGACTATAAAGATGTTAACAAATTAAAGAGATATATCTCTGAAAGAGGTAAGATTCTTCCTAGAAGAATTACCGGTAACTGTGCTAAGCATCAGAGAGCATTGACAGTTGCAATCAAGAGAGCACGTCATATCGCATTGATGCCATACGTAGTAGAGTAATTACAATAACTGATTGGTTGTCATTTTAGATGACGGCCAATCAGTTAAGCTGTATATTTGAAAATTATATATCTTTATAATTATGTATTTTATAATTATTTCTTATATGCTTCCCTAGCTCAGTTGGTAGAGCAACGCATTCGTAATGCGTAGGTCGAGGGTTCGAGTCCCTTGGGGAGCTTTTTCTTATTATGCAGGGTAGATAGACGGTGTGCTGATGCCTCTTTCCCGGTTTAGATCTGCTACAGTTTGGTGGCAATGTCATTAAGTTAAAGAATCGCCAATACACAGTTACCGCCACACCCAAAACCTGTGTATTGGTCAATGGCTGAACTGTATCTTAGAGTTTAGGATTGCTTAAGGGTACGGGAGATATTGGTTGACAAACGATTTCAAGTAAGATAACATGAAGGTAATGCTGGGAAATTATCATATATAGAGAGAGTTATATACCGGGTGATTGAAAACTCCTTGTTATACTTGAATCTATTGCGCATATTATATAGAATCCATAAGCTGAACTCGTGTCTGCGATGGAACGATATAATATGCACAATTACAAAATGCAAATCGGAGTTTCGCAATTACCTAAGAGTTATAGAGTTATAGACAAGCGAAAGGAGATAACATATGAGTAAATATACAAAGCAGGATATTATGCGCCTTGTGGAAGATGAAGATATAGAGTTTATCAGACTGCAGTTTACGGATATGTTTGGAAGTCTCAAGAATGTGGCCATTACTGCAAGTCAGGTGGAAAGAGCATTAGACAACAAATGTATGTTTGATGGTTCGTCAATCGAGGGATTTGCCAGAATTGATGAGTCGGATATGTACCTTTATCCGGACTTGGATACATTTGAGATTCTACCATGGAGACCGCAGCAGGGAAGAGTGGCACGTCTGATCTGTGATGTGTACAGACCGAATGGAACTCCGTTTGAGGGGGATCCGCGATATGTGCTTAAGAGAGCATTAAAAGAGGCTGCTGATATGGGATATAGCTTCAATGTCGGTCCGGAGTGCGAATTTTTCTTATTCCATACCGATGATGAGGGAAGACCGACTACGATCACTCATGAAAAGGCAAGCTATTTTGATATGTCACCCCTTGATCTGGGAGAAAATGCAAGAAGAGAAATCATTCTGAATTTGGAAGATATGGGATTTGAGATTGAAGCGTCCCACCACGAGGTGGCACCGGCTCAGCATGAGATTGATTTTAGACATACCAATGCATTGAAAGCTGCTGACAATCTGATGACATTCAAATTGGTGGTAAAGACTGTGGCAAAAAGGCATGGACTGTTTGCAAGCTTTATGCCAAAGCCGGTATACGGTGTTTGTGGTTCCGGTTTGCATATCAATATGTCCCTGTCAAAGGATGGAGTGAATATATTCAATGATTATTCGTCGCCAAATGGCGTCAGCAAAGAGGCATATCAGTTTATCGCCGGAATCATGGATCATGTAAAAGGGATGACCTTGATCAGTAATCCGATTGTTAATTCGTATAAGAGACTGCTTCCGGGATATGAAGCACCGATTTATATTGCATGGTCTGAGGAAAACAGAAGTCCTCTGATTCGTATTCCTGCGGCAAGGGGAACGAATATGCGTGTAGAGCTCCGCTCTCCGGATCCTGCGGCGAATCCGTATCTGTTGCTGGCAACCTGTCTGGCTGCTGGTTTAGATGGAATAAAAAGAGGTTTGGAGGCGCCAAAGAGTGTAGACAGTAATTTGTATGATCTGACTGCGGAGGAAATGGAAGCGTTGGGAATTGAGGCAATTCCGTCCAATCTCAGCAAAGCATGCCATTATTTTGAGGAAGATGAATTTATGAAACAGGTTCTGGGAGAACACGTTCATAAGAAATATCTACAGGAAAAAAGGGATGAATGGAACCGGTTCCGGGAACAGGTCACAGCATGGGAAATAGAGGAATATCTTTATAAGATTTAAACAACATTGGCTTCTGCTTAAAACAAAGTGAGGATGGAAAATGATCAGTATAATCGTAGTGTTTCCCAAGCAGGAGGAAGCCGACAATATCAGAAGGCTGTTAATTCGCAATGGAATCAATGTCATTGCTGCCTGTACTACAGGAACACAGGTGATTAAATTAATCGATGATCTGGATTATGGAATTGTAGTCAGTGGATATAAGTTTGTCGATATGATGTATGATGAACTGTTGGAATATTTGCCGGACACATTTCAGATGTTATTGGTGGCTTCCCAGAGAAATTATACAGACAGTAAACAGGATAATTTGTTTTGTCTTTCAATGCCGATCAAGGTGGCCGATTTAGTCGATACTGTTCGTTTGATGTATGATAAGTTATCGTATCAGTACAAACGCAGGAGGGCAAAACCGCTTGTTCGAACGGAAGAGGATCGCAAAGTGATTACGGAAGCAAAATTGCTATTGATGAAAAAAAAGCAAATGACGGAGGAAGAAGCACACCGATACATTCAAAAACAGAGTATGGATAACGGAACCAATATGGTAGAAACATCACATATGGTATTAGAGGTTTTTAAATAGTGAATAAAGGAGCATGGAGATGAAGTTTACAAAAATGGAAGGATTGGGAAATGATTACGTTTATGTGAATTGTTTCCGGGAAACAGTGGATAATCCGAGCGAAGTCGCGATCAAATTAAGTGACAGACATTTCGGAATCGGATCCGACGGGCTGATTCTGATCAAACCATCCGAAGTGGCCGATTTTTGTATGGATATGTATAATGCAGACGGTTCACGGTCTGAAATGTGTGGAAACGGAATCCGTTGTGTTGCCAAATATGTATATGATTATGGGTTGACAGATAAGACCGATATTTCAGTTGAAACATTGGCGGGGATCAAGTATCTCGAACTTCAGGTAGAGGATGGTAAAGTTCAGCTTGTCACCGTCAATATGGGTGCGCCGGAACTTACACCGGCGAAGATACCGGTGAAGTCCGATAAAGAAATCGTGATAAGGGAGCCGGTCGAAGTGGATGGGAAGACCTATGAGATGACCTGTGTCTCTATGGGAAATCCACATTGTGTTGTATTTGTTGAAGATACCGGTAAGTTCCCGTTAGAACAGATTGGATCGCAGTTTGAGCATCATGAAGTATTCCCGAATCGGGTCAATGCAGAATTTATTCAAATCCTCGACCGTAAGACGGTCAATATGCGGGTTTGGGAGCGGGGGACAGGAGAGACGCTGGCCTGTGGAACGGGTGCATGCGCGACGACAGTTGCCTGTATTTTAAATGGTCTGACAGAGGATGAGATCACGGTTCATTTGCTAGGCGGAGATCTGCAAATCCGTTGGGACAGGGATGCAAATCTGGTATATATGACAGGGCCTGCCAAAGTGGTATTTGATGGAGAAATCGATGTAAACTTATTATAGGGAGAGTCTTTACAGTTGTTTCATGGATAGACGTTAAAAAAGCAAATTTAAATTAATAATAAAATGGAGGATTGACATGTTTAAAGTTAACGAAAATTATTTGAAATTACCGGGAAGCTATTTATTTTCCACAATAGGGAAAAAGGTGAGAGAATATAAGGAGGCGAATCCGGATAAGGAGATTATTTCTCTGGGAATCGGAGATGTGACACAACCGCTTGCTCCTGCTATTATTGATAGTTTACATAATGCGGTAGACGAGATGGCAAAGAAGGAAACCTTTAGAGGATATGCACCGGATCTCGGATATGAATTCTTAAGAAGTGCGATTGCAAAGAATGACTATGCCGCAAGAGGCGTGGAGATTGCGATCGATGAGATCTTTATCAGCGATGGAGCAAAGTGCGATTCCGGAAATATTCAGGAGATTTTTGCAACGGATAATAAGATTGCGGTATGTGATCCTGTTTATCCGGTATATGTAGATACCAATGTTATGGCAGGACGTGCCGGTACTTACAATAAGGACACAGAACTGTGGAGCGATGTGATCTATATGCCATGTAAGGCAGAAAACGGATTTGCGCCGGAGCTTCCGGAGGAGACACCGGACATTATTTATCTTTGCTTTCCGAATAACCCAACCGGTGCTACGATTAAGAAGTCGCAGCTTCAGGAATGGGTGGATTATGCGAACAAAGTAGGCGCGGTTATTATCTATGATGCAGCGTATGAAGCATATATCAGCGAGGAGGATGTGCCACATTCCATCTATGAGTGTGACGGGGCAAAGAACTGTGCAATCGAGCTTAGAAGTTTTTCAAAGAATGCCGGATTTACCGGAACCCGTCTCGGATTTGCGGTTGTTCCGAAAGACTTGAAAGCAAGTGACGGCACTTCACTCAATGCTCTTTGGGCAAGAAGACACGGAACCAAGTTCAATGGTGCACCGTATATCATCCAGCGCGCAGGTGAAGCGGTTTATACGGAAGAAGGAAAGAAACAGACGGCAGAGCAGATCGCATACTATATGAAAAATGCAAAGCTGATCAAAGACGGACTTTCTGAGGCAGGATTTAGCGTATCCGGTGGAGTGAATGCACCGTATATCTGGCTTCAAACACCGGACGGCATGAGCTCATGGGATTTCTTCGACTATCTGCTCACCAACGCAAACGTAGTCGGTACACCGGGATCCGGATTCGGACCGAGCGGAGAGGGTTACTTCAGACTGACCGCATTCGGAACTTATGAGAATACGGTAGAGGCTGTCAAGAGAATCAAAAAATTATAATTGCGAATGGTGATGCTTTATGCTGAACCACAATTTACTATTCAATAAAACGGAGAGAGACTTATGAACGTTAAGGAACAATTTAGAAAAAAATGCTACAGGACATTATTCCGTATCACGAGCCTGATATTGGCGATTGGTTTTCTATTGCATAGTAACGGACTTGAGGTAATGGCTAGTGACGGTAATAATCTTATAGTGCGTACAGGAGATCGCAGCCCGATTGTATCGCTGATAATTCTGCTTGTCGTAGCATTGCTTGGAATCATTCTTCTGATTAAGTTAAGGGGAGAAGAATAAGTAAAATAACCGTTAACAAATGAATCAAAGTCTGAGGCAGTCATTTCTTTTGGAATGACTGCTTTTTACGTATGCGCTGTAGGCACGTTCCGACAGACATGAACTAAGGTGGCGCTGCTTTGATTTATAATTATACAAAATGCCGAAAAAGATTGTACAAGTTACACAACAAGTCGATAATAATTAAGGTTAGGTTGTTTGATCATGAAAAAGGATCACTTGCTTTTTATAGCAAAGTGATTTACAATAACACAAGATGTTGTATAGATTCTTATGAAAGAACACATTACATAGACAATATAGGATTTTTGATTTGTAATTGATCGAAGACAGAAGGAAATACGTTACTTAGAGAAAGTATTTGCTTTAGATGAAAATGGATGGATTGCTTTGGGAGGAAAGAGGAATGAAGATCATCAAAAGAAGCGGGACAGAGGTTGCATTTGATATTTCAAAGATAGTTGCTGCTGTTGAGAAGGCGAATCATGAAGTCGTTGAGACAGAACGACTGACACAGGAACAGATTAATGAGATTGCAAAGAAGGTTACTCTGACTTGCAGCAGTATGAACCGGACGCTTAATGTGGAGGAAATTCAGGATCTTGTGGAGAATGAGATCATGGAAATTCAGGCGTTTGAAGTTGCGAGGAAGTATATTACATATCGTTATAAGAGAGCTCTGGTACGAAAGGCGAATTCTACGGATGAGCAGATTCTAAGTCTGATTGAGTGCAACAATGAAGAGGTAAAGCAGGAGAATTCAAACAAGAATCCGGTTGTGAACAGCGTACAGAGAGATTATATGGCAGGTGAGGTGAGTAAGGATATCACCAAGCGTTTTCTCCTGCCGGAGAAGATCGTAAAGGCACATGAAGAGGGAATTATTCATTTCCATGATTCCGATTATTTTGCGCAACACATGCACAACTGTTGTCTGGTCAATCTTGAGGATATGCTGCAGAATGGAACGGTTGTCAGTGAGACGATGATTGAACGGCCAAAGAGTTTCTCTACCGCTTGCAACATTGCCACACAGAGCATCGCACAGATTGCAAGTTCCCAGTATGGTGGTCAGAGTATCACACTTTCCCATCTGGTTCCTTTTGTGGATGTCAGCAGACAGAAGTATATTAAGATGGTAAGAGAGGAATATGAAGCGGCGGGCTTGTCTCCGGATGATGAACAGATTGCGAAAATTGCGGAACTCAGAGTGCGTGAAGAGATCAAGCGTGGTGTGCAGATGATTCAATACCAGGTTATTACATTGATGACGACCAATGGACAGGCTCCGTTTGTGACGGTATTTATGTATTTGAACGAGGTTCCGGAGGGAAGGACAAGAGATGATCTGGCACTTGTGATCGAAGAGATGTTGAGACAACGACTTCTCGGTGTTAAGAATGAGAAGGGTATCTATATTACGCCGGCATTTCCGAAGCTGATTTATGTTTTGGAGGAGGATAATATTCGGGAAGGAACCAAGTATTGGGAACTTACTCGGTTAGCTGCACAGTGTACAGCTAAGCGTATGGTGCCGGATTATATTTCGGAAAAAGTGATGAAAGAACTGAAGGAAGGCAACTGTTATCCGTGTATGGGATGTCGTTCTTTCCTGACCGTCTATCATGATGAGAATGAGAAACCGAAGTTCTATGGCCGGTTCAATCAGGGTGTTGTGACGTTGAATCTGGTGGATGTAGCATGTTCCTCCAAGGGTGATATGGATCAGTTCTGGAAGATTATGGATGAGAGACTGGAACTCTGTTATGAAGCTCTAATGTGCAGACATGAGCGTTTGAAGGGGACACCTTCGGATGTTGCTCCTATTCTTTGGCAGCATGGCGCTCTCGCCCGTTTGAAAAAAGGTGAGCCGATTGACAAATTGTTATATAATGGTTACTCTACGATTTCTTTGGGCTATGCGGGACTTTGTGAGTGTACCCGGTATATGACAGGTCTTTCGCATACAGATCCGGAAGCGACGCCGTTTGCACGTGAAGTGATGCAGTATCTCAATGATGCGTGTGCTCGTTGGACAGAGAAAACCAATATTGCGTTCAGCATATATGGTACGCCATTGGAGTCGACCACCTATAAATTTGCCAAGTCTCTGCAAAAACGATTTGGTATCATTCCGGGCGTCACGGATAAGAATTACATTACCAACAGTTATCATGTCCATGTGACGGAGAATATAGATGCATTTGAAAAACTCAGTTTTGAGGCACAATTTCAGAAACTCTCTCCGGGAGGAGCCGTAAGTTATGTGGAAGTGCCGAATATGCAGAATAATATTGACGCGGTGCTTGCTATTATGCAGCATATATACGATAATATAATGTATGCAGAGTTGAATACGAAGAGTGATTATTGTCAAAACTGCGGTTATGACGGAGAGATTCTGATTGACGAGGATAAGGAGGGAAAACTGATCTGGAAGTGCCCGAATTGTAATAACACCAATCAGGATACAATGAATGTAGCCAGAAGAACTTGTGGTTACATTGGAACACAGTTCTGGAATCAGGGGCGCACACAGGAAATTCAGGAGAGGGTTTTACATTTATAAAATTATGATTCGATATATTTTTGTGATAATGATAAATTTATTACTGGCTTTGTATTATATAGGCAGAGCGGAATATATTATAAAGCATGCAAACCAATATACGGAAGAACAGAGATTTGCGCTCGACATGACGGTGATTAAGGTGATTAAATTCACCGGCGGGATTCGCACAAAGGTATATGGAGCTGAGAACCTTCCGAATGAAGGGGGATATGTTATGTTTTCCAATCATCAGGGGAAGTACGATGCTCTGGGGATATTATATGGACATAAGAAACCATGCTCGGTTGTCATGGACGAGAAAAAATCACACATGATTCTTGTGAGGCAATTTTTAGATTTGATTGATGGCAAACGCTTAGACAAGGATAATGTTAAGCAGGCGATGAAAGTCATTTACGAAATGGCCGAAGAAGTAAGGGAAGGGAAGAGATTTCTGATCTTCCCGTCAGGCGGATATGAAAAAAATGAGAATGAAGTGATACCGTTCAAGGCGGGAAGTTTTAAGTCTGCCGTGAATGCCAAAGCTCCGATTGTGCCGGTTGCGATTGTTGATTCGTATAAAGTGTTTGATAAGAACAAGATAGGCAGAGTGACGACACAGGTGCATTTTTTGAAACCACTTCGATATGAGGATTACAAAGGAATGAAAACCGTGGAGATTGCAAAGCTGGTCGAGACGAGTATTGTGGATTGCGTTATGGCAAACAGTGAGACATAAAAAAAACAGAGAAGCGAAAGTATTCGCTTCTCTGCTCTTTTCATGGGGATTAAGCTACTACAGTAACATTAACTGCCTGTGCACCTTTAGCACCCTGTTCAATATCAAATGTTACAGCCTGACCTTCATCAAGGGTCTTGAATCCGTCAGCAACAATACCAGAAAAATGTACGAATACATCCTCGCCTGTCTCGTCGTTGGTAATGAAACCAAATCCTTTCGTTGAATTGAACCATTTTACTGTACCTTTGTTCATGAAAAAGTACCTCCTTCATTGTAGTTGTATCATAGAGGTATTAGGAATACCAAAACATAGCGAGAAGTGATGGTATCTTTAACGCTTTATAAATACATGCCTAGTTTATCATTATTAAAATTGGAAGTCAATGCAATATACAAAAAAATTCAAAAATCAAAACGCTTTTCTAATTGCCTTTTTTGATTAATCACAGAAAATTCATTGAATGAAAAGCAAAATTATAGTAATATGTATAAGGAAATGAAAAAGGAACAGTTGTTACGTATATGAGTCAATGTCATTAAGTTAAGCCGGACGTTGTCTGTCATGATATATGTTTTCCATTTCGGGCACGCTTTCGCTTAACTTTAAACGCAACGGTACTAAACTCAGGACTCTTGGAGTCGTCCTTCGTTAAGTGCCGGCGTTTGCAGATAGCCCTACATGGTAAAACATATATCATGTCCGACAACTGTGTATTGGTGATTCTTTAACTGAATGACATTGTATATGAGATAAGAGAACCGGCGTAGGAAGAAATTGGTGATAGGAGTATACAAATGAAAAACAAAGCAATAATATGGGGGATTGGGATCTGCCTGATGGCATTGATGAGTGGATGTCAGAAGGATTATTACGGAAAAGGACTTCCGTTTGAAATGAGTACATCAAAGTTGCCGGGATATGGCAATGAAAATATCAAAGTAATGTGTGAAGATAATTATCAGAGATTCATGCACGCCAGTTATATTACGGTGATTGACAAATTTGGAAATATTCATAATGTGAAGATCAGTGCAAATATCAAGCGGCATGATTGGGATTTTTCCAATCTGGACAGTGATGGAACGATTAAGGATTATGTATTTGAAGACGGAACCGTTAGTAAGGTAGGAGTTGACGTATCGGAACATCAAGGCGCGATCAATTGGGAGAAAGTTGCATCCGCCGTTGATTTTGCTTACATCCGGTTAGGATATCGGGGATATACCGGAGGAAATATTGCATTAGACGCCTGTTATTCTGCCAATATGGAAGGAGCTGTGGCAGCCGGGATTCCGGTAGGTGTATATTTTTATTCGCAGGCGACGTCTTACGAAGAGGGAGTAGAAGAAGCGAATTTTGTACTGGGCAATCTGGGAGAGTATGCGCTGTCGTATCCGATCGTATTGGACAGGGAAGATCCGATGCAGGAGGATGCACGGACCAATGATCTGACGGTGGAAGAACATACACAGGCAGTGTTGGGATTCCTGGACACCATTGAAGCGTCCGGCCGCAAAGTGATGACCTATACGAACCGCAATTATTATACCTTGTATCTTGATCTGGAGAAGATATATCAACATCCGGTCTGGTATGCACAGTATGCGGATGAACCGGACTGGCCACATGAATTTGCAATCTGGCAATACACGGAGAGTGGAGAGATTCCGGGAATCGCAGGTCCGGTGGATCTGGATTTGCAGATGATGGATCCGAATGAATAGAGGATGTAATTGAAATAAGGCTGCCCAATCCCACAGGCTTTATAGGATGGGAAGTATACGGAATAAAAGAAAACAAGGCTTTTGTCTGGCGATGTAGACGAAAGCCTTGTTTCTTATCAAAATGTCATCTGCTCATACAAGCATAGTGTATCCGGTTCAACGGATTCCATCAGAAGCGGAAGTCCCGCTTGCCGGAGTGAATCTCGCGAAGATAATCGTTTACGATTCCACGCACTTTTAAATTAGGAATGTTGTCCAGTTCTTTTTCTATCAGGGCAGAACCGAGGGCAGCGGTTTCCGGAGCAGCATAATCTTCCAGATATTCTTTGAGTGTCATCAGTGCATTTGGATGACAGCAGTTCTGAATCTGTCCGCTTTTACACAGACTCATAAACCGATCGCCGGTACGACCGGCACGGTAACATGCGGTACAAAAACTTGGGATATAGTCCATTTCCATCAGCCAGCGAACCACTTCATCTAAAGTGCGGTTATCATTTACATCAAACTGCTCGGAACGGGCGTCTTCCGGTTCCGCCTCGTAATATCCGCCGACGGAGGTCTTGGATCCACCGCTGATCTGAGAGATTCCAAGATGCAATACTTTTTCCCGACAGGCCTGACTTTCTCTGGTGGAAACGATCATACCGGTATAAGGAACGGCAATACGGATGCAGGCTACGATCTTGGCAAAAGTGTCATCATCAATGCCGTTGTCAAAGGCAGATGCGTCAATGTCATCCGCATGGCGGATTCGGGGAACGCTGATCGTATGGGGTCCTACGCCATGTACAGCCTCCAGATGTTCCGCATGCATCAAAAGTCCGGCAAATTCATAGCGATAGAGTTCCAGACCAAATAAAACGCCAAGTCCCACATCATCAATGCCGCCTTCCATCGCACGATCCATCGCCTCTGTATGATAGGCGTAATCGTGTTTTGGTCCGGTAGGATGGAGTTTCTCATAGCTTTCTTTGTGATAAGTCTCCTGAAAAAGGATATAAGTTCCGATACCGGCATCCCGAAGCTTGCGGTAATTGTCAACCGTGGTCGCCGCTATGTTGACATTTACTCTTCGGATATCCCCGTTTTTGTGGTGTACGGAATAAATGGTGTCAATGCATTCCAGAATATATTCGATCGGATTGTTGACCGGGTCTTCGCCCGCTTCGATCGCAAGTCGTTTGTGCCCCATATCCTGCAAGGCGATCACTTCCCGGCGAACTTCTTCCTGCGTCAGTTTTTTCCTCGGCATATGGTGATTGGCAGTATGGTACGGACAATATACGCAGCCGTTTACGCAATAATTGGAGAGATAAAGCGGTGCGAAGATCACGATTCGATTGCCGTAGAAATCTTTCTTGATCTGCTCGGCCAATGCGTAGATTTCCTGATTCAGATCAGGGTCTTCACACATGAGGAGAACAGATGCCTCTTTGTGGGATAGTCCTTTTCGCTCCTTTGCCTTTTCTAAAATCTGTCGGATGAGAGTAATATCGTTTTTGTGTTGCTCACTGTAAGCCAAAGTGTCCATGATCTCGTCATGATCGATAAATTCCTCTGCTTTTAATGATTGTGGATTGTACATAGTATGCCTCTTTTCTTTCATCAAATATAGTATGCTTAATTAATTTGTCATATCTTACAGTATAGCACTAAATACGGTAAATGGGTATATTTTATCCGATTTTTTGTGCCTTATCGGTAGAAAGTGTGACTGAATTGCAACCGAGGACGTATTCGGCTCTGAATATTTACAAATACGGTTGAATTGTACCGTAGAATTATGTATATTATAAATATGAAAAAGACAGGATGACGTGATAACCAGATCAAACATATTTTTGAGGAGGGCTTTCCTATGAAGAAGATCGGAATCGGGTATGAGAATTATAAAGAATTTGTGGATCAGGATATGTATTATATAGACAAGACATTACTGATACGAGATGTTGTGGAAAAAGGCGGGAAAGTCACACTGTTTACCCGCCCACGCCGTTTTGGAAAGACACTTGCCCTCTCCACATTGCAGACCTTCTATGAGGATGAGCGGAAAGATGACGGAACGCATGTGGATAACAGCCGGTACTTTGAGGGAAAGAAGATCATGGAAGCGGATGACAGGATCCTTTCCAAGATGGGGAAATATCCGGTGATCAAGCTGTCGTTAAAGTCTGCCAAACAGCCGGATTATAAAACGGCAGTGTTACAGCTTAGAAATGAAATAGTCGCAGAATTTGATCGCCATGCATATCTGAATAAAGCAGAG
>CAJOMI010000026.1 GCA_905235545.1 uncultured Lachnospiraceae bacterium
CAGGAGTTCAAGCATAGGGAAGGATAAGTATGGCGAACGCAAACGAGATTCAGAATCGAATAAAGAGTATTCAGGATACGATGAAGATCACAAAAGCGATGTATATGATGTCCTCTATGAAACTTCGAAAAACAAAGCAGAAATTAGAGGATACGGAGCCTTATTTCTATGGTCTGCAGGAACAGATCGCAGAGATTCTCTATCACTTTCCGGACATGAAGCACATGTATTTTGATAACCGTCTGGAGGATGAGAAGGAGATCGTCAAGAAAAAAGGTATTGTGGTCATCACCGGTGACAAGGGGATGGCAGGCGCATATAATCACAATGCCTTAAAAGAGGTTGAACACCTCTGTGCGGAGACAGAGAATATAAAACTGTTTGTGGTTGGCGAACTCGGAAGACAGTATTTGAAAAGTCAGGGCTATCCGGTGGAGGAGAATTTCCGCTTTTCGGCAAACAATCCGTCCATGCATCGTGCAAGAGTGATGACGGAGTATCTCGTGGATTTATATAAAAAAGAGCAGTTGGATGAGGTCTATGTCGTTTATACCCGGATGGTGAACAGCATGAAAGAAGAAGTGGATGTACAACAACTCATGCCACTCAAGACTCATCAGTTCATTGTGCAGGAAAAACTGGCAAATTCCCAGAAAGGTCTGGGGAATTTTGATAAAGAGGCGGCGGATGAAGCGGATAACTGGTTTTTGATCTATCCGTCACCGAAGAAGGTTCTGGAAAAATTGGTATATAATTATATCACAGGATTTTTATACGGTGCGCTGGTGGAAGGATCGGCCAGCGAGGAAAACGCAAGAATGCTGGCGATGCAGGCGGCGACCGATAATGCACAGGCGATGCTGCGTGAATTGTCGATCGAATATAACAGAGTCAGACAGGCAGCGATCACGCAGGAGATCACGGAAGTGGTCGGCGGTGCAAAGGCGCTCCGGAAGAACAAGAAGAAGCAAGCGAGGTGAGTGAAACGTGGTAGAACAGAAAGGTAAAATCGTACAGGTCTCCGGACCTGTTGTGGATGTGGAATTTGAAGGAAATGATCTGCCGGCGATCAAGGATGCTTTGTATGTCATATATCAGGATAAAAAACGGGTGATGGAAGTCTCCCAGCATATCGGAGACGGTGTTGTCCGGTGCATTATGCTTGGTCCGAGTGAAGGACTTTGCAAAGATATGGAGGTAACGGCTACCGGTTCCGGTATTCAGGTTCCGGTAGGAGAGCAGACACTGGGGCGTCTGTTCAACGTGTTGGGTGAGACATTGGATGATGGCGATGATCTGGACAGTGGAGAACATTGGTGTATTCACAGGGAACCGCCGTCCTTTGCAGATCAGAGTCCGGTTGTGGAGATGTTGGAGACCGGTATCAAAGTCATTGACTTGTTGGCACCGTATGCCAAGGGTGGTAAGATTGGTCTGTTCGGTGGAGCCGGAGTCGGTAAGACCGTGTTGATTCAGGAGTTGATTCACAATGTGGCGACCGAGAGCGGCGGATACTCCATCTTTACCGGAGTTGGTGAGAGATCCAGGGAAGGTAACGATCTGTGGACTGAGATGAAGGAATCCGGTGTATTGGAAAAGACAGCTCTGGTATTTGGACAGATGAACGAACCGCCGGGAGCACGTATGCGGGTAGCTGAGACCGGTCTTACGATGGCAGAGTACTTCCGCGATGTCAACAATCAGGATGTGCTGTTGTTTATCGACAACATTTTCCGTTTTGTGCAGGCGGGATCTGAGGTATCTGCACTTCTTGGACGGATGCCTTCCGCAGTCGGTTATCAGCCGACGCTTGCCAATGATCTGGGCGAACTTCAGGAGCGGATCGCGTCGACAAAGGACGGTTCCATCACCTCTGTTCAGGCAGTTTATGTGCCGGCAGATGATCTGACTGACCCGGCGCCGGCAACGACATTCTCCCATCTGGACGCAACAACGGTACTTTCCAGAAAGATTGTGGAGCAGGGTATCTATCCTGCAGTGGATCCGCTGGAATCCACATCGCGAATTCTGGAGCCGGATGTAGTCGGAGAAGAGCATTATGAAGTGGCAAGAAGAGTGCAGGAGATTTTACAAAAGTACAAGGAATTACAGGACATCATTGCAATCCTGGGTATGGAGGAACTCTCTGATGAAGATAAACTTACCGTATTCCGTGCGAGAAAGGTGCAGCGTTTCCTCTCGCAGCCATTCCATGTTGCTGAGAATTTCACCGGAGTGAAAGGACAGTTTGTTCCGGTTGAAGAGACAATCCGCGGTTTCAAGGCAATACTGGACGGTGAGATGGATTCCTATCCGGAGGCGGCTTTTTTCAATGTCGGAACGATAGAGGATGTCAAACAAAAGGCGGCTTCGATGAATGGAGAGACAGAACAGGAAGATTGATGCATTTTGCAGAGACCGGGAGGTAAGATATGAATACATTTTCGTTGAAAATTATAGCCTGTGACCGCGTGTTTTACGACGGAGCATGTAAGATACTGGTATTTCCCGGATATGACGGCGAGATGGCGATTCTGGCAAACCACGAATCGATGACCAGTACCATAGAGATCGGTGAAATCCGCTATCAGCTGGAGGATGATACCTGGCAGACTGCGATTGTGTCGGATGGTCTGCTCCGGGTAGAGCACAATGAGGTGAATATACTGGTCTATTCGGCGGAGAAGCCGGAAGAAATCGATGCTTTCCGCGCGGAGGCGGCGTTGGAACGGGCGAAGGAACAATTGCAGCAAAAGCAGAGTGTTATGGAGTATCACATTTCCCAGGCATCTCTTGCCAGGGCAATGGCGAGACTGCGCGGATCGGGGAAAGCCCCATTTTAACCAAGAGAGGACAGATATGGCTGATTATATTACGACATACGGGGGGACCCATTTTTATCCGCTTCATCCGGAGGCGGATAAATTTCATATTGAGGATATTGCGCATGCGCTTTCGCTTGTTTGCAGGGGAAACGGCCATGTGAAGCATTTCTTTTCGGTGGGACAGCACTGCATCAACTGCGCGATAGAGGCACAGGCGAGGGGATACAGCCGGAAAGTATGTCTTGCATGTCTTTTGCATGATGCAGGGGAAGCCTATCTGTCGGATGTGCCGCGCCCGTTTAAGCAATCCCTGCCGGAATACAGGGAGTTAGAGGAGCGATTCCTTGCCGTGCTCTATGACAAATATCTCGGTGAACCGCTTACAGAGGAAGAACTAAGACAGGTGAAAGCGATTGATGACGATATGCTCTACTTTGATCTGAAGATTTTGTTGGACGAGCCGTCAGACCGGCAGGAGCCGGAGATGAAGAGTCGTTTTTCAGAGGAATATGTCCCCTTTGAAGAGGTGGAACAACAGTATTTGGAATTGTTTGAAGTACTGTATGACCGGTAGCCTTTATAGGGAGAAGCATGTAAAAGACAGTGTTCGGTAAGAGTGTCCGTCCAGATATAGGGGCGACACTCTTTTTTTTCTACAATATATATAACATTTGACGTATTATTTTTTATTTATAAAAAAATGGTTGACACTGGAAATTTAAGGTGGTAAAATAGTAAAATGTCTTTACTGTGGGCAACTGTCTTTAGTAGAGAGGATAAATAATAATCAAGGGGTGAATACGTCAATGGAAAAGAGCAGAATTAGTCCTGTTAAAGCGGGAAAGGGAATTCGAATGAGTTATTCCAGACAAAAGGAAGTACTCGAGATGCCGAATTTGATCGAAGTACAGAAAGACTCATACCAATGGTTCTTGGATGCAGGACTGAAAGAGGTCTTCGAGGACATTTCTCCAATCACAGATTACAGCGGACAGATGAGTCTGGAATTTGTGGATTTTCAGTTATGTGAAGACGAAACGAAGTACTCTATCGAGGAATGTAAGGAAAGGGATGCAACTTATGCAGCTCCTTTGAAAGTGAATGTACGCCTTTACAATAAGGAAACTGACGAGATCAATCAGCACGACATCTTTATGGGGGATCTTCCTTTGATGACAGAAACCGGTACTTTTGTAATCAATGGTGCCGAGCGTGTTATCGTAAGTCAGCTGGTTCGTTCGCCGGGTATCTATTATGCGATTGCGCATGATAAACTGGGCAAGACCTTATATTCATGTACGGTAATTCCGAACCGCGGTGCATGGTTAGAGTATGAGACAGATTCCAATGACGTATTTTACGTTCGTGTAGATAGAACCAGAAAAGTACCGATCACGGTATTGATCCGTTCACTGGGAATCGGAACCAATGAGGAAATTCTGGAATTATTTGGCGATGCGCCTAAGATCAGAGCAAGTCTGGAGAAAGATCCATCCACCAATTATGAAGATGGACTTCTTGAGTTATACAAGAAAATCCGCCCGGGTGAGCCGTTGGCTGTCGAGAGTGCGGAGAGCCTGATCAATGCGATGTTCTTTGACCCGAGAAGATATGATCTGGCTAAGGTTGGACGCTATAAGTTCAACAAGAAACTTGCATTCAAGAATCGTATCGCAGGACATGTATTGGCAGAGGATGTAACGGATCCTTCTACCGGTGAAGTGCTTGCAAAGGCCGGTGACAAGCTCACAAGAGAGGAAGCGACCAGGCTTCAGAATGCTGCAGTGCCATATGTTATGATCCAGACAGAGACCCGCAACGTCAAAGTATTGTCTAACATGATGGTAGATATCAGTGATTACGTTGATTTTGATGCGAGAGCATTAGGAGTGACGGAAGATGTATATTACCCTGTTTTAGCAAATCTTTTAGAAGAGTATACAGATGAAGAGGAACTTAAGAGAGCCATTAAGAGGGATCTTCATGATTTGATACCAAAGCATATTACCAAGGAAGATATTCTGGCTTCCATCAACTACAATATTCATTTGGAGTATGGAATCGGTACGGATGACGATATTGACCACTTGGGAAACAGACGTATCAGAGCGGTCGGTGAATTGTTGCAGAACCAGTATCGTATCGGTCTTTCCAGATTGGAGAGAGTTGTGCGTGAGAGAATGTCGACACAGGATATCGAGACCATTTCACCGCAGTCCCTGATCAATATCAAACCGGTAACTGCGGCAGTGAAAGAGTTCTTTGGAAGTTCTCAGCTTTCACAGTTTATGGATCAGAACAATCCGCTGTCTGAGCTGACACATAAGAGACGTTTATCAGCACTTGGTCCGGGTGGTCTTTCCAGAGATCGTGCCGGATTTGAGGTTCGAGATGTACATTATACACATTATGGAAGAATGTGCCCGATTGAGACGCCGGAAGGTCCGAACATCGGATTGATCAACTCTCTTGCAACCTACGCGAGAATCAATGAGTATGGTTTTGTAGAGGCACCTTATCTCAAATTGGACAAAACAGATCCGGAGAATCCGGTGGTCACAGATGAGGTTATCTACCTGACGGCAGATGAAGAAGATAATTATGTTGTTGCACAGGCGAATACCAAGCTGAATCCGGACGGAACATTTGCAAATGCACATATTTCCGGACGGTACAGAGAGGAGACGGCGGAGTTTGACCGCAACCGTGTCGATTTGATGGATGTGTCTCCGAAGATGGTATTTTCGGTTGCAACTTCCATGATTCCGTTCCTGCAAAATGATGATGCGAACCGTGCGCTGATGGGTTCCAACATGCAGCGTCAGGCAGTGCCGCTTCTCCGTACGGAAGCTCCGATTGTCGGTACCGGTATGGAGGCAAAGGCAGCGGTCGATTCCGGCGTATGTATTGTTGCAAAGCACGACGGTGTCGTTGAGAAATCAACCAGCAAGGAAATCGTGATCAAGACAGACGATGGAAGTAAAGATACCTATCATGTCATCAAATTTTCCCGCAGCAATCAGGGTAACTGTATGAACCAGAGACCGATCGTAAACAAGGGTGACAGAGTCAAAGCAGGTGAGGTCATTGCAGACGGTGCATCTACCGCCGGAGGAGAGATCGCACTTGGTAAGAATCCGCTGATCGGATTTATGACATGGGAAGGTTATAACTACGAGGATGCCGTACTGCTCAGTGAGAGATTGGTACAGGAGGATGTATATACTTCCGTTCATATTGAAGAATATGAGGCTGAGGCCAGAGATACCAAGCTTGGATCCGAAGAAATCACAAGAGATCTGGCAGGACTTGGACCGGATGTACTGAAGGATCTGGATGAGAACGGTATTATTCGTATCGGTGCAGAGGTACGTGCCGGTGATATTTTGGTCGGTAAGGTTACTCCGAAGGGAGAGACGGAACTGACTGCAGAAGAGAGATTGCTTCGCGCAATTTTCGGTGAGAAAGCAAGAGAAGTAAGAGATACCTCGCTTCGTGTTCCACACGGTGCGTTTGGTGTCGTAATGGATACAAAGATATTTACAAGAGATGCAGGCGATGAGTTGCCGCCGGGAGTAAACAAATCGGTTCGTGTATATATTGCACAGAAGAGAAAGATTTCCGTTGGTGATAAGATGGCAGGTCGTCACGGTAATAAGGGTGTCGTTTCCCGTATTCTTCCGGTAGAAGATATGCCATTCCTTCCAAACGGACGTCCGTTGGATATCGTTTTGAACCCGCTTGGTGTGCCTTCCCGTATGAATATCGGACAGGTGCTTGAGGTTCACCTTGGATTGGCAGCCAAAGCATTAGGATTTAATATTTCCACTCCTGTCTTCGACGGTGCGAATGAGGAAGATATCATGGAGACACTGGAGATGGCAAATGACTATGTCAACGAAGAGTGGGAGACATTTGAAAAGAAATGGAGATCACAGGTATCTGATGATGTGATGGATTATCTGTATGAGAATCGCGATCACAGAGCCGAGTGGAAGGGCGTTCCGATTGACCGTACCGGTAAGGTAAGACTTCGCGATGGTAGAACCGGCGAAGAGTTTGACTCTCCGGTAACGATTGGTTTCATGCATTACCTGAAGTTGCATCACCTGGTAGATGATAAGATTCATGCACGTTCCACAGGTCCGTATTCACTGGTTACACAGCAGCCGCTCGGTGGTAAAGCACAGTTCGGTGGTCAGCGTTTTGGTGAGATGGAGGTTTGGGCATTGGAGGCATATGGTGCATCCTATACCTTGCAGGAGATTCTTACCGTGAAGTCCGATGATGTGGTTGGACGTGTGAAGACTTATGAAGCGATCATCAAGGGAGACAATATTCCGGAACCGGGTATTCCGGAGTCCTTCAAGGTATTGTTAAAGGAATTCCAGTCTCTTGGATTAGATGTCAGAGTCTTGAAAGAGGATAATACTGAGGTTGAGATTACGGAGAGTATCGATTACAGCAATGATGATATCCGAAACTTCGCCGGCATGGACTATAATCAGGAAGAGTCAGAGATGAGAGAGAATGGTTACAGCGGTGTCGATGAGAATGATGAGGAATTTGATTTGGAAAGTGCATCCGATGATTTCGATGAGAGTGATTATGATGACGGCTATGATGATTATGAGGAATAATGAAAGGAGAGCAGAGATAAATGGCAGCGATTAACAATCAGGAAACTGAACAGGCAATGAATTTTGATAAGATTAAGATTGGCCTTGCTTCTCCGGATAAGATTAGAGAGTGGTCAAGAGGTGAAGTGAAGAAGCCTGAGACGATCAATTACAGAACATTAAAGCCGGAAAAAGACGGTCTGTTCTGCGAGCGTATCTTTGGACCGAGTAAGGACTGGGAATGTCATTGCGGTAAGTATAAGAAGATTCGTTATAAAGGCGTAGTCTGTGACCGTTGTGGTGTTGAGGTTACCAAGGCAAATGTGAGACGTGAGAGAATGGGCCATATTGAACTTGCAGCTCCGGTTTCTCATATCTGGTATTTTAAAGGTATTCCGAGCAGAATGGGTCTGCTCCTCGATATCTCTCCGAGAACCCTTGAAAAAGTCCTTTACTTTGCATCTTACATCGTATTGGATCAGGGTGAAACAAATCTTGCATATAAGCAGGTACTCACCGAGAAGGAGTACCGTGATGCGGAGGAAGAATATGGCTATGGCAAATTCCGTGTGGGAATGGGTGCAGAAGCGATCAAAGAGTTGCTTGAGGCGATCGATCTCGAGGAAGAGTCTGCTGAGTTAAGAGCAACATTGAAAGATGCGACCGGACAGAAGAGAGCGAAAGTGATCAAGAGACTGGAGGTAGTTGAGGCATTCCGCAATTCGGACAATCGTCCGGAATGGATGATTCTGGATGCAGTACCGGTTATCCCTCCGGATCTTCGCCCGATGGTTCAGTTGGACGGAGGACGTTTTGCAACTTCAGATCTGAATGATCTGTATCGGAGAATTATCAACCGTAATAACCGTTTGAACCGTCTGTTGGAGTTAGGCGCTCCGGATATCATTGTCCGCAATGAGAAACGTATGCTTCAGGAAGCAGTGGATGCGCTGATCGATAATGGTCGTCGTGGCCGTCCGGTTACAGGACCTGGAAACAGAGCGCTCAAGTCGTTATCGGATATGTTAAAGGGTAAGCAGGGACGTTTCCGTCAGAACCTGCTTGGTAAACGTGTGGATTACTCCGGACGTTCCGTTATCGTCGTAGGACCGGAACTTAAGATTTACCAGTGCGGTCTTCCGAAAGAAATGGCAATCGAGCTGTTCAAACCATTCGTTATGAAAGAACTGGTTTCCAGAAAGCTTGCACATAATGTAAAATCTGCCAAGAAAATGGTAGAGAAGTTAGAGACTGAAGTTTGGGATGTATTAGAGGATGTTATCAAAGAACATCCGGTAATGCTGAACCGTGCTCCGACACTTCACAGACTGGGTATTCAGGCATTTGAGCCGATTCTGGTAGAAGGTAAAGCAATCAAGCTTCACCCGCTGGTATGTACAGCGTTCAATGCGGACTTCGATGGTGACCAGATGGCGGTTCATCTTCCGCTTTCCGTAGAGGCACAGGCTGAGTGCAGATTCCTTCTTCTGTCACCGAACAACCTGTTGAAGCCTTCCGATGGTGCGCCGGTAGCCGTTCCGTCACAGGATATGGTACTTGGTATTTATTATCTGACCATTGATAAGCCGGGTGACAAGGGTGAGGGCAAGATCTTCAAGTCCAAGAACGAAGCGATCCTTGCGTATGAGAACGGAGAGATTACGTTACATGCCAAGATTAAGGTGAGAATGAAAGGCACGATGCCGGACGGAACAGAGGGCATTACCATTTTAGAGACGACACTCGGAAGAATCTTATTCAATGAGATTATTCCGCAGGATCTCGGTATCGTAGATCGAAGCATTCCGGGTAACGAGCTTGCACTGGAGATTGACTATCTTGTTGGTAAGAAACAGTTAAAGACGATTCTTGATAAATGTATCAATACCCACGGTGCCACAAAGACAGCGGAAGTATTGGATAACATCAAGAGTATCGGTTATAAATATTCGACAAAGGGTGCGCTTACGGTTTCCATTTCAGAAATGACCGTGCCTGCTTCAAAGAAAGAGATTCTTGCAGAGGCACAGGATACCGTGGAACTGATCACAGAGAAATTCAAACAGGGTTATGTGACAGAGGAAGAGCGCTACACTGCAGTTGTGAGAACCTGGGAAGCAGCAGATAAGAAGCTGACCAAGGCATTGCTGGATGGTCTTGATACCTATAACAATATCAAGATGATGGCAGAGTCCGGAGCCCGTGGTTCCAATCAGCAGATTAAACAGTTGGCAGGTATGCGTGGTTTGATGGCAGATACAACCGGTCGTACGATTGAACTTCCGATCAAGTCGAACTTCCGTGAAGGTCTGGATGTATTGGAGTATTTCATCTCTGCGCATGGTGCACGTAAGGGACTTTCCGATACAGCGCTTCGTACAGCCGACTCCGGTTATCTGACCCGTCGTCTGGTCGATGTATCACAGGATCTGATTATCCGCGAGGTGGATTGCTGCGAGGGAACCGGCGAGATTCCGGGTACTTACGTAGAGGCATTTACGGAAGGTAAGGAAGTGATCGAGAGCTTCCAGGAGAGAATTACCGGACGTTATGCTGCAGAGTCTGTTTTTGATAAAGATGGCAATATGATTGTGAAAGCCAATCATATGATCACACCAAAGCGGGCAGAGAATATTATCCGCAAAGGTGTGGATGCAAATGGAAATGAGATCACGAAATTAAAGATTCGTACGATTTTGAATTGTAAATCCCATATTGGTGTCTGTGCAAAATGTTACGGTTCCAACATGGCAACCGGTCAGGCGGTACAGGTTGGTGAGGCAGTCGGTATTATTGCGGCACAGTCGATCGGTGAGCCGGGTACACAGCTTACCATGAGAACCTTCCATACCGGTGGTGTGGCCGGTGATGATATCACACAAGGTCTTCCTCGTGTGGAGGAGTTGTTTGAGGCACGTAAACCAAAGGGACTTGCTATTATTACAGAGTTTGGTGGTAAGGTTCAGATTCGCGACACGAAGAAGAAACGTGAAGTTGTGGTTACCAACGAGGAAACCGGAGATTCAAAGGCATATCTGATCCCTTATGATTCCAGAATCAAAGTGTTTGATGATCAGGTAGTGGAAGCCGGTGATGAGATTACCATCGGTTCCGTCAATCCGCATGATATCTTAAAGATCAAGGGCGTTCGTGCCGTTCAGAATTATATGATTCGTGAGGTACAGAAGGTATATCGTCTGCAGGGTGTTGATATCAACGATAAACATATCGAGGTTATCGTTCGTCAGATGCTGAAAAAGGTCAAGATTGAGAACAGCGGTGACAGCGAATATCTGCCGGGTACTCTGGTAGACGTGTTGGATTATGATGAACTGAATGAGAAGTTATTGGCAGAAGGCAAGGAGCCTGCACAGGGAACACAGGTAATGCTTGGTATTACAAAGGCAGCATTGGCGACCAATTCCTTCCTTTCCGCAGCATCCTTCCAGGAGACCACAAAGGTTCTGACAGAGGCTGCTATCAAAGGAAAGATCGATCCGCTCATCGGCTTGAAAGAGAACGTATTGATCGGTAAATTGATTCCTGCCGGTACCGGTATGAAGCGTTATCGCAGTGTGAAGTTAGACAGCGAAGAGGAGAATTTGACGTTGTCGGATTATGCAGATGACGACATCCTTGTTTTGTCAGAAGAAGGAGACGAGAATACAGAATATTCAGATACAGATATTCAGACATCCGAGGATATTAATATTGCTTCCGATGCAGATGATATTCCGGAGACCGGAGAGCCTGAGGCGGACACGGTAAGCATAACGGAAGAATAAATACACGTAGTCGGATGATGACGTGAAGAGAGATCCCTCGTAGGCAGATCAGGCATATTGCTTATGAGGGATTCTTTTTATTTTAGATATAATTTGTTTTTGTTCACCGATAATTAATATACACATGATATAATATTTAACTCAGTCGGAGAAATCCCTAACCTCTAAGCGATAGCGAAGGTAGGGGTTATGACTGTTTCGGTTTCGATCCAAACAGTTATAAGAATGAAATCATTATACGAGGAGAATTTAATATGAATGAAGAAACAATTTTACTTCCGAGCCTGAGGGAGAAGGAAGTGGAACTGCCGGTGATCAATGAGGATTTGTTGGAACAGTTGAAGGCGATGATGTTGCAATCACAGCAGTTCCAGGAAATGATGATGATGTATAAATGTGCAATCAGAGAGGTGCGTACAAAGGCAGAAGTGTTGAATGATGAAATGTCGGTACGTTATCACCGCAATCCGATCAGCAGCATTACATCCAGAGTGAAGAAACCGGAGAGTATTGCACAGAAATTATATAAAAAGAATCTTCCGTTTACGGTTGAGGCAATCATGACAAACCTGTCTGATGTGGCGGGAGTCCGTATTATCTGTGAGTTTATTGATGATATCTACGCAATCGCAGCAATGCTGGCTATGCAGGATGATCTGAGACTGATCAAGATTAAGGATTACATCAAATATCCGAAGCCAAACGGGTATCGGAGTTATCACATGATTGTGGAAATACCGGTCTTTTTTTCAAAAGGTAAGACACCGATGCGTGTGGAGATTCAGATTCGTACCATTGCGATGGATTTCTGGGCGAGTCTGGATCATGAGCTGAAATACAAAAAGAATATTGATCAGGAGGAGGAGGAGGCTATTGCTGCCGAATTGCTTTTCTGCGCCGATCGTATCGCAGAGACAGACCGGATCATGCAGCAGATCCGAATGAAATTAGATGGGGTGGAAGAGAAAAAATCCGAGGATAAATCGGAGATTATAATAGAAGGGTAAGGACTTGAAACACAGAATGTCGTGTTGTAAAATAATAAAATGAGTCCGGATGTTTGCACAATGGTGAGAGTTTCGTTGGAACAAAGCATTTTGTGACATCAGTTGAGGCAAAAGATGATATGGCTCTAACATTGTGAAAATGACAATATAAGGCGTATTAAGATTATTCCAGAAGAAGATGAGGTATAAGGAAAGATGAGAAAAACAAAGATTATATGTACATTGGGTCCTGCTACGGACGATGATAAAGTGTTGAAGCAATTGATGATTGAGGGGATGGATGTTGCAAGGTTTAACTTTTCTCACGGTGATTATGCACAACATAAGAAGAATCTGGAACGTGTGACAAAGTACAGAGAGGAATTGGGACTGCCGATCGCTGCACTTCTAGATACCAAGGGGCCGGAGATTCGTGTGAAGAATTTCAAAAACGGCAAGGTCACCTTGAATGAAGGACAGCTTTTTACCCTGACTACAAGAGAGATAGAGGGAGATGAGGAAGGCGTTTCCATTACATACAGCAATCTGGTAAATGATGTAAAAGTGGGCACGAGAATTCTGATTGATGATGGATTGATCGCTATGCGTGTAGATCGTCTTACTGAAACGGATATCATCTGCATTGTGGAAAATGGCGGAGATGTGTCCAATCACAAGGGAGTGAATGTGCCGAATGTTGCGCTTTCCATGCCATATATC
>CAJOMI010000027.1 GCA_905235545.1 uncultured Lachnospiraceae bacterium
GAAAAGAAGTTTCGGACTACGCGGAATATGGGAAAAAGAATCATTTTTCAGGCATGTTTTACCTGACGTCGAGTGAAACGGTTGACATCTATGATTTTGTATCAGACAAAAAAGAGAGTCAACCGATCAAAGAGATAACATTGGAAGAGAGATGAGGTTTCGAATATGAGGTATTTAACATTTGCCCTTGCCAAGGGCAGATTGGCAAAAAAAACACTGGGATATCTGGAACAGATCGGTATCACCTGTGAAGAGATGAAAGATCCGGACACCAGAAAATTGATTTTTACCAACGAGGAATTAAAACTTCGTTTTTTCCTTGCCAAAGCAGGGGATGTGCCGACTTATGTGGAACATGGTGCAGCGGATATCGGTGTTGTCGGCAAGGATACCATACTGGAAGAAGAGAGAGACAATATCTATGAGATGCTGGATCTCGGATTCGGAAAATGCAGAATGTGTGTCTGCGGACCGGCTTCAGCAAGGGAAATCCTGCAGAAGAATGAGATTATCCGTGTGGCAAGTAAATATCCGAACATTGCCACCAATTATTTCAAGAATAAGAAAAATCAGACGGTGGAGATCGTGAAACTGAACGGTTCCGTCGAACTTGCTCCAATCGTTAATCTGTCGGATGTGATCGTGGATATCGTGGAAACCGGTACCACATTGAAAGAAAACGGTCTTGAGGTTCTGGAAGAAATCTGTCCGCTGTCATGCCGTATGGTTGTGAATAAGGTCAGCTTTAAGATGGAACAGGAACGTATTTTAAAGATCGTGAATGACCTGAAAACGCTAATCTATGATAATTGATATTTCACATAATATAAGTGATTAGTATTCTATATATAACAGAAAGGAATTCTATCATGCGAATTGTAAAATTGACAAATGAAACAAAGAAGAACTTATTAAATGATCTGTTAAAGAGGAGTCCCAACAACTACACGGAATATCAGGATACGGTGCAGGAGATCGTGGACAATGTCAGAGAACATGGGGATCAGGCTTTGTTTGAATACACAAAGAAGTTTGACAAAGCGGATATCCATGCGGATAATATCAAAGTAACCGATGCAGAGATAGAAGAAGCCTATCAGGAGGTAGATCCTCATCTTGTGGAGGTGATAAGAAAGGCTCTTGTGAATATCAGGGAATTTCACGAGAAGCAGAAACAGAACAGCTGGTTTACCACAAAGGAGAATGGAACAATGCTGGGTCAGAAGGTGACACCGCTTAACTATGTTGGTGTCTATGTTCCGGGCGGCAAGGCAGTTTATCCTTCCTCGGTTCTCATGAATATTGTGCCGGCCAAGGTTGCGGGAGTCAATCATATTGTCATGACAACGCCTTGTAATGCGGAGGGAAAGGTTTACCCGACTACACTGGTTGCGGCAAAAGAGGCCGGAGTGGATGCAATCTACAAGGCAGGCGGTGCCCAGGCAATTGCGGCACTTGCGTTCGGTACCGAGTCTGTTCCGAAAGTGGACAAGATCGTGGGTCCCGGCAACATTTTTGTTGCCCTTGCAAAGCGTGCGGTATATGGTTATGTGAGTATTGATTCCATTGCCGGACCATCCGAGATCATGGTACTTGCGGATGACAGTGCCAATCCGAGATATATTGCTGCCGATCTGCTTTCGCAGGCAGAACATGACGAACTTGCGTCTGCAATCCTTGTAACGGATTCGGAGGAGTTTGCGAACAAAGTATCTGCCGAGGTTGACGGATTTGTCAAGGAGTTATCCAGAAAGGAGATCATTCAGAAATCACTGGATAACTACGGATATATCCTTGTTTGTGACAATATGAATGAGGCGGTAGAGGCAGTGAATGATATCGCTTCCGAGCATCTTGAGATTGTGACAAGGAATCCGTTTGAACTTATGATGAAAGTCAGAAATGCGGGAGCTATCTTCATTGGAGAATACAGTTCTGAACCGTTAGGTGATTATTTTGCGGGACCGAACCATGTGCTTCCGACCAACGGAACAGCGAAGTTCTTCTCGCCGCTTTCCGTGGATGATTTTATCAAGAAGAGCAGTATCATTTATTACTCAAAGGAGGCGCTGGAACCGATTCACCAGGATATCATTGATTTTGCTACCAGCGAACAGCTTACCGCACATGCGAATTCCATAAAGGTAAGGTTTGAATAGAAGCAAAAGAATATTTATCTAAGATAATAAACAACGATATAGAATTATGATAAGTGAGGTGCAGATATGGAAGAAAGAATTGCCTACATAGAACGTAAAACGAATGAGACAGATATCAAATTGGAACTGCATATAGACGGATCCGGTAAGTCCAAGATAGATACCGGCATTGGATTTTTCGATCATATGCTCACTTCTTTTGCACGACATGGTTTTTTTGATTTAAGGTTGCTGGTGAAGGGAGATTTGTATGTGGATTCCCATCACACGATTGAAGATACAGGAATTGTATTGGGACAAGCCATTAAGAAGGCGATTGGTGATAAAAAGGGCATCAACCGCTATGGACAAAGTCTCCTTCCGATGGATGAGACATTGGTGTTATGCGCCATCGACTTGTCCGGACGACCATATTTTGCTTATGATATGAATCTCACGGTGGATAAGGTGGGTTATTTTGACACGGAGATGGTAAAAGAATTCTTTTATGCGGTTTCTTATAGCGCAGGGATGAATCTGCACTTGAAGCAGATGGATGGATGCAATAATCACCATATCATCGAAGCTGCATTTAAAGCGTTTGCAAAGGCATTGGATGAGGCAACCCGGATAGACGACAGAACAAAAGATGTTGTGCTTTCTACAAAGGGAAGCCTGTAGGTATCCTTTATAAAACTAGTTGTACCAGGAGGACTGTTATTATGAAATATATTAAATTGATAGCAGAATTGAATAAAGAAAAGATCATGGAAGAAACGATGGACTATTCCAACGGTGGCGCGGATGAGATCGCTTACATGGATATGTCAGCGCTCAAGGAGAATCGTGAAATCGATTTTGAATTGATCAAACAAATCACGAGAGCAGCCGAAGTTCCGGTGATCGTCGGCGGTGGAGTCAGAAGAGTGGAGGATGTCAAGAAAATTCTCTATGCCGGTGCAAGTATGGTATATATGAAGCATGCACCGAGACTGGATATTAACTTTGTCAAAGAAGTGTCAGAACGGTTTGGAAAAGAGAAGATTGGTGTTGCAATCGATCTTACGGATATTGATGCAGAACAATTTGCTTTGCAGTGTGACACGATGGGTGCCGGAGGAATATGGCTTCTCGGATATAAAAAAGGATTGGAGCAACGAGTCCGCAAAATCAAAGAAGGATTGGATATTCCGGTCATGATCAGTGTGGATACACCGGATGAGACCGGTATTTTGAGTGCTGTCGAAGGTACAGGCGCGGATGCAGTTCTTTATAGCGGGACTGAAATTCTGGATATGATGACCGTCAAGAATTATCTGAAGACGTTAGGTGTTCCGGTAAACATTTTTGAGAGTTCCCAGAAGTTTGAAGATTTTAAACTGGATGAAAATGGTCTGATTCCATGTATTGTACAGGATTATAAGACACAGGAAGTTCTGATGATGGCGTATATGAACAAAGAGTCTTACTATAAGACCTTAGAGACTGGCAGAATGACATATTATTCCAGAAGCAGACAGAAACTGTGGATGAAGGGAGAAGAGAGCGGTCATTTCCAGTTTGTAAAGGAATTGATCATTGACTGTGACAAGGATACGATATTGGCTAAGGTATCACAGATCGGACCTGCCTGTCACACCGGCAATCCGACTTGTTTCTTTACGCCGTTGGCGAAAAAGGAATATGATGATACGAATCCGCTTACAGTATTCAATGAAGTGTATCAAGTGATTGAAGATCGCAAGAAAAACCCGAAAGAGGGCTCCTACACCAATTATCTGTTTGACAAAGGAATTGATAAGATTCTCAAAAAAGTAGGAGAGGAAGCGACAGAGATTGTAATCGCTGCAAAGAACCCGGATTCAGAGGAACTTAAGTATGAGATATCCGATTTCCTTTATCATTGTATGGTACTTATGGTAGAACGTGGTGTTACGTGGGATGATATCACAAAAGAGTTGGATAACAGACACTAAAATATGGGAGGAAATAATATGTTACTGAATGAATTTTTAACATATCTGGTAAAATATATCATTCTTTTATTTGTAGCGGTTGCCGGAGTTTGTTGCGGTTCCAGATATAAAAAGAATAAGATTGCAAAAGCACAAAGTGAATCAAATAATACTTCGAAAGATTCCAATCAGAAAGCATCTTAAATATTCATTTTCGGAGTAGTTACAGAGATAGAATAAGGTAAGTGAGGAAAAAATTGTGAAAAAATACGGATTAAATGAACTTAGAAAAATGTATTTGGAATTCTTTGAGAGCAAGGGACATCTTAAGATGAACAGCTTTTCATTGGTTCCGCATAATGACAATTCATTGTTGTTGATCAATGCAGGTATGGCACCGCTCAAGCCATATTTTACCGGTCAGGAGATTCCGCCGAGTAAGCGTGTGACGACCTGTCAGAAATGTATTCGTACCGGTGATATTGAAAATGTCGGTAAGACCGCACGGCATGGTACTTTTTTTGAAATGTTGGGCAATTTCTCTTTCGGAGATTATTTTAAGAAGGAAGCCATCTCCTGGTCATGGGAGTTTTTGACCGAAGTGTTGGAGATGGATCCGGATCGTCTGTATCCTTCCGTTTATCAGGATGACGACGAGGCGTTTGATCTCTGGCACGAGATGATCGGCATTCCGGAAGACAGAATCTATCGGTTTGGCAAAGAGGATAATTTCTGGGAGCATGGCTCCGGCCCTTGCGGTCCTTGTTCCGAGATTTATTATGACCGCGGAGAGAAATACGGTTGCGGTAAGCCGGATTGTACCGTAGGCTGTGATTGCGACCGTTACATGGAGATCTGGAATAATGTATTTACCCAGTTTGACAATGACGGACATGGTAATTATACAGAATTAGATAACAAAAATATCGATACCGGTATGGGATTGGAACGTCTTGCATCGGTTGTACAGGATGTGGATTCCATCTTTGATGTGGATACCATTGAGGCATTGCGCAACAAGGTGTGTGAATTTGCAAATACGACTTACCACACAGATGATGCAAAGGATGTATCCATTCGTTTGATCACCGATCACATCCGTTCCGCAACTTTTATGATTTCAGATGGTATTATGCCTTCCAATGAGGGAAGAGGATATGTATTGCGCCGACTGATCCGTCGTGCAGCCAGACATGGTCGTCTCTTGGGCATTGACGGGGAATTCCTTGCCAGATTAAGTGAGACTGTAATTGAAGGTTCCAAAGACGGATATCCGGAATTGGATGAAAAGAGAGAGTTTATCTTCCGCGTGCTGACACAGGAGGAAAATCAGTTCAACAAGACCATCGATCAGGGACTTGCCATCCTTTCCGAGATGGAAGAAAGTCTTGTTTCATCCGGTGAGAAAACGCTTTCCGGTGAGAATGTATTTAAATTATATGACACCTATGGTTTTCCGGTCGATCTTACAAAGGAGATTCTGGAAGAAAAGGGATTTCAAATTGATGAAGAAGGATTTAAGACCTGTATGGAAGAACAGCGTGTGAAGGCACGTACAGCGCGAAAGACCACAAACTATATGGGTGCGGACGCAACTGTTTATGATGAGATCGATCCGAAGATCACCACAGAGTTTGTAGGATATGACAATGACGCATTTGATTCAAAGATTACCGTTCTTACGACGGATGTGGTAACAGAGGCGATCGCAGA
Organism: uncultured Lachnospiraceae bacterium; assembly: GCA_905235545.1. Classification (GTDB taxonomy): domain Bacteria; phylum Bacillota; class Clostridia; order Lachnospirales; family Lachnospiraceae; genus CAG-590. The sequence goes on from CAJOMI010000027.1 coordinate 5,807, forward strand.
AGGAGACGAGGCAACACTCTTTGTGGAACAAACTCCGTTTTACGCTACCATGGGTGGACAACAGGGCGATACCGGAGTGATTACCACTGCGGACGCGGAATTTGTCGTAAAGGATACGATCAAGTTAAAAGGCGGCAAATACGGTCATGTCGGAGTTGTCACAAAGGGTATGTTTAAGACAGGTGACCGGGTTCATTTACAGATCGATACGGATTTAAGAGCTTCTACCTGCAAGAATCACAGTGCAACGCATCTGTTACAGAAGGCATTGAAAATGGTTTTGGGCAATCATGTTGAGCAGAAAGGTTCCCTTGTAACACCGGATCGACTTCGTTTTGACTTCTCCCATTTCTCTCCGATGACAGAGGAGGAGATCGCAAAGGTAGAGGAGATCGTCAACCGGGAGATTGCCGAGGCATTGCCGGTTGAGATCAAAGAAATGCCGATTGAAGAGGCAAAGAAGACCGGCGCTATGGCATTGTTCGGAGAAAAATACGGAGATGTGGTCCGCGTTGTCAACATGTCTGATTTTTCCATTGAGCTTTGCGGTGGTACACATGTAAAAAATACCGCTACGATCACAACATTTAAGATCGTGTCCGAGTCCGGAATCGCATCCGGTGTGAGAAGAATTGAAGCACTGACCGGCAATGCGGTATTTGAGTATTATAAATCTTTGGAGAATAAAGTCACAGAGGCTTCCGGAATCTTAAAGACCAATCCGGATCAGCTGATTGAGAAATTGCAGCATACCATGACGCAGTTAAAAGAGCTTTCCTCTGAAAATGAATCGTTGAAGGCCAAATTGGCGAATGAATCTTTGGGAGATGTCACATCGGATATGATCGCAGTTGGTGATTATCACATTATAGCGACAGCGGTAGACGGTGTGGACATGAACGGTCTTCGCGATCTGGGTGATCAGTTGAAACAGAAGGTTTCGGAAGGTATTGTAGTGATCGCTTCCGCAAACGGAGATAAAGTCAATCTGATCGCAATGGCTACGGACGGTGCGGTAAAAGCAGGTGCCCATGCCGGTAATCTGATCAAAGAGATTGCTCCACTTGTCGGTGGTGGCGGTGGCGGCCGTCCGAATATGGCACAGGCGGGTGGTAAGAATCCTGCAGGCATTGCAGTTGCCATCGAAAAGGCAAAAGAGACAGCGACTGCGCAGCTTCAGTAAACGCATGTACGTGTCTTGAAAGAGGGCGTTTTTACATGGAACGATTAAAAAACGGGTTTTTGATTTGGATACAGGATGTAAAAAACTGGTACAGAGGAGTATTGGCTGCACTGATCTATATTCTGATAGCAGATTTATTGTTCGGTAATATGTGTCCGATGGTTCTTGTCTTTGGATATCCCTGTCCCGCATGCGGACTTACAAGGGCAGGACTTTCGCTCCTCGCGTTTCATCCTGATGTCGCTTTGTTGTTTAATCCGATGATCTATCCGATTGCGGCAGTTATGATATATGCTGTGGGATGCAGATATATCATGCAGTGTAAATGCAGAGGAATCATACCTATGATTGTGATGATTTCAATCGGTTTAATGGTTTTATATTGTTATCGGATGAAATATCAATTTCCGTCAAATCCTCCCATGGTTTATAATAGCAGGAATTTGATTGCGTATCTGAAAAAAAGATAATTTTATTTGAATAGCAATAATTTTTAATGTGAACAGCGATTTAATTGCCGCAATATGGGAAAGAAGATTTTATTGACAGTCTATTTGTTTATATGCTATAATTTTTCTTGTAGTTTATAACATTATGTTTTTACAAGGAGGATGAGGATATGAATGAAGAGATGAGTTTAGGCCAGTGGATAGGAACGCTTGTTCTTACCTTTATTCCATGTGTGAATATTATTATGCTTTTGATATGGGCATTTGGTAACGGTTCCTATGTAGCCAGAAAACGTTGGGCACAGGCACAATTAATTGTGATGGTCATTGTATTTGCTATTACATTTATTTTATCAGCAGTATTAGGTGCTTCACTCACTGCGCTTTTAGGTAGTATGAATTATTAATTACGGAATCCGCAAATAAATATGAATAAGGTATTGACGTAATATTTTTTTATGTTATAATTTTATTTGTGTTTAAATAACCCAAGGTTGTATTGCGACACAATATGCAACTGAAGGGAGGTCGGGTGAGAGTATGTCAAATGTTGTAGTAAAAGAAAACGAAACTTTGGATAGCGCTCTTCGTCGTTTCAAGAGAAATTGTGCGAAGGCTGGTATTCAGCAGGAGATTCGTAAAAGAGAACATTATGAGAAGCCAAGCGTAAGACGTAAGAAAAAGTCTGAAGCGGCCAGAAAGAGAAAATTCAAATAATCTATATTAGAATTTAGAAAATCCTTATTCATTGAATAGGGATTTTCTTTTTGCATAAAAAAAGCAAATCTACATATATTGAATAGAGAAATTGTAAGCAGGTGAATTGTTTGGAAATACCGGGAGATGTCTTATATGGGGACGTTCTGGTTCGATTGACAGGAAACAGGGAAGCAATAATCGAGAATTATAAAGGAATATATTTATATACATCTGATAAGATCATAGTGATCTGGAAGAACAGACTGATAGAGATCAATGGTTGTAAGTTGCATATAGAGTATTTTTCCGGTGCGGATATGAAGATAACAGGTACCATTGAAACAATAAGTTATCGGGTGAGTGAAGACTTATGTTGTTAAAATTATTGCGATATTGTTTTGGCTATGTGAAAGTTACGGTATATGGATTTGCTCCGGAACGATTTATGAATCTGATCATCAAAAATGATATTATCATTTGGAATGTTGAGACGATTGAGCAGGGGTTTTCATTTTATACAGGAAGAAGAAATTTGCTCGATATGAAACCATATCTGAAAAAGACGAACATGAAAATACAGATTATGGAGAAACATGGTCTGCCGTATTTCTTAAAATCCCACCGAAAACGAACTCCGTTTCTGGTTGGTTTTATACTGTTTGGCGTATTTTTATATATAGTATCCCAGTTTGTATGGGAAATAAAAGTGACAGGAGAAGATACTTTAGTGGCAGAGAATCTGTTGAAACAGATTGAAGAAAAGTATATACCGCTTGGCACATTAAAATCCAATGTTGACTGCGCGAAATTGGAAGAGTCATTGAGGAGAGATTTTGACGAGATATCATGGATCAGTTGTGAATTGAAGGGAACCGTACTGACGATTCATCTGGAAGAAGGAATGCTCATCGGGGAAAAGGAGGATTTGAAAATAACCGGTGATATTGTCGCTTCAAAAGATGCGACAATCACAAAGATAATCACCAGACAGGGAACTCCGGTTGCAAAAGTACGGGATAAGGTTAAGAAAGGAGAAATTCTGATCTCCGGTACGATATATATTTATGATGATAATAATGAAGTGATGGAGACCGATTATATCAAAGCGGACGGAGATGTATACGGGACAACCAGACAATCTTATGAGGATTATATTGATCTCAAATACTATAAAAAACAATATGAGGAGAAAGGAAAGACATATATTACATTTTATTTTATGAACTATTGTTTTACCCCTTTTATCCCCAAAGTGGAATCGGAAAATGTTGATACCTGTACACAAGTTCATAAGGCAAGAATTTTCAGTAATTTTTATCTGCCATTTGGATATAAAACAGTACGTTGTACCGAGTATTCCCTGCAGCAGAAACAGTACAGTGATAAAGTGGCCAAAAAAATTTTGGAAGAACGACTCGATAAGAAAATAATGTATTTTGAACAAAAGGGGGTAGAAATCATTGAAAATAATGTTACAATAGAGAAAGTGGACGGTCAAATGAGAGCAACGGGTCATTTGATCTTAAATGAACCGGTTGCAATGTTTAAAAAAACTTCAGGAAATATTCCGATGGGAGAAACGGACAGATAAGGAGAAACAGATGAATACGAGTGAACGATATATCACAATTCCGGCAGACTGTGTTTCAAATGTATTTGGACAGTTTGACTGTAATGTGAAAAAGATAGAAAAGGCAATGAGTGTTACCCTGATTATGCGGGATGATCAGTTGAAAATTATTGGTGAAAATACATCTGTTGATAAGACAGTTGAGATTATGGAATCCCTTGTTGAACTTGCCAGACGAGGCAATCAGATTACAGAACAAAATGTGAATTATGCATTATCCCTTTTGGAAGATGACAAAGTGGGGAAAGTAGTGGAATTAGATAAGGATATAGTTTGTCATACAATCGGCGGAAAGCCGGTGAAGGCAAAGACAATTGGACAAAAAAAATATCTGAACGCAATCGATCAGAATATGATTGTTTTTGGAGTAGGACCCGCAGGAACGGGTAAAACCTATCTGGCTATGGCAAAGGCGATTACCGCTTTTAAGAATGATGAGGTCAATCGAATCATATTGACCAGACCGGCTATTGAAGCAGGCGAGAAACTCGGATTCCTGCCGGGTGATTTGCAGAGTAAGGTTGATCCGTATCTGCGACCGTTATACGATGCACTCTATGAGATTATGGGAGCAGACAGTTTTCTGAAAAATATGGAGAAAGGGTTAATCGAGGTTGCTCCGCTTGCATATATGAGAGGTCGTACGTTGGACAATGCATTTATTGTTTTGGACGAAGCACAGAATACAACGCCGGCACAGATGAAGATGTTCTTAACCCGTATCGGATTTGGATCAAAGGCGATCATTACAGGTGATTTGTCACAGAAAGATATACCAAAAGATGCGACCAGTGGACTGGAAATTGCACTCAGAGTCCTTAAAAACATTGATGATATCGCTGTCTGTAATCTGACCAGTCAGGATGTGGTAAGACATCCTTTAGTTCAAAAAATTGTCAAGGCGTATGATGATTATGAGGGCAAAAAAGGAAATAAAAAAAGAAGCTGACAGCCTTTGTTATATGTGTCTTGCTTGATTTATTAAATTTAATCAGATATAATGAAAGCTATAGGATTAGGAAAGGATTAGACAGATCAATATGACGGTTTTACTGGAGAATGAAACGGAACGGAATATCGGAATTGATTATGAGACGATAGCGGAAGAAGTTGTCAGTGCTACGTTGGACTATGTTAAGTGCCCGTATGAATGTGAAGTTGATATTCTGCTCACGGATAATGAGGGAATTCATGAGGTGAATAAGCGGATGCGCAATGTGGATGCACCGACGGATGTTTTGTCATTTCCGACCATTCCATTTCAAAAAGAAGGCGACTTTTCGGTCGTAGAGGATAATATTTCTGCTTATTTTGATGCGGAAAGCGGAGAACTCCTGCTTGGAGATATCCTGATTTCGCTGGATCGGGTTGTTGAACAGGCTGAACAATACAATCACAGTATTAAGAGAGAATTTGCTTTTTTGATCACACACAGTATGTTACATTTGTCCGGTTATGATCATATAGATGATCAGGAACGCGTGCGTATGGAGGAAACGCAGGAGACAATTTTACAGGCAATTGGTTATACAAGAGAAATGGAAGAATAAATACAATATAAGGAGATAATTTATGAAAAGAAAATGGATTACGTTAACGATGATGGGATTGATGATGGTAGGCGCATTCGGATGTGGAAAAAAAGAAGAAGAAGCGACCACCGAGGTAACGGAAGCGACAACAGAGGAAGTGACAACAGAGGATTTGCATCCGGGTATGACTTATAACGAACTTACGGGAGAATGGTCGGAGGAATATGTGAGCAGGCGACCGATGGCGGTTATGATCAATAATTTAAAAGAAGCTTTGCCATCTTCCAGTACCAGAAAAGCGGATATTATCTATGAGTGTATGGTAGAGGGCGGTATTACGCGTATTATGCCGATTTTTTCAAATTATGATGATCTGGAAAAGATTGGATCGGTCAGAAGTGCGAGACATTATTATATCAATATTGCCAATGAATACGATGCGATCTATGTCTGCTACGGACAGTCTAAGCCGGCAGAGAAGATACTAAATAAAGGTGCGATCGACGCAGTCAACGGAATCAATTATGAGGTGGCATTTTATCGTGATAATGACAGAGTTGCACCGCACAATGCCTATACCACCAGTGAGTTGATCACCAAGGCGATTGCGGATAAGGGATTTGACACAGGGTATGGCGAGGATCACGAAAAGGCACTTTCGTTCAATGAACAGGAGACAGAACTTGCAGACGGGCAGGATGCAAAGACGGTGCATGTGAATTTCAGCACATATTCCAAGCCGTACTTCATCTATAATGAAGAAACAAAGTCTTATGACCGTTATGAATATGATGCGCCACAGGTCGATGATCAGGAAGAAGAGGGAAACAATATCCTTACCTTTAAGAATGTCATTATCCAACAGTCATCCTATGAGTGTATCAATCCGGAAAATGATCTGCAGGAATTGACACAGGTCGGTGAGGGTAAAGGTTATTACCCGATCACATGGAAAAAAGAGAATAACGCGTCAAAAACAAAGTATTACACGGAGGGCGGAGAAGAACTGTTGCTCAATCCGGGTAAGACATGGATTTCCATAATCGGAAATGGAGAAAACGCAGGTGTAACCTTTGAGTGATGGAAGAGGCGGACAATATGACGAATGAAAAGCTGATGGCATTTGCGAGAGTAGCTACCGAATTTTCATATGCTCCATATTCAAAATTTCAAGTAGGTGCGGCGTTACTTACAGAAGATGGAGAGGTATTTACGGGATGTAATGTGGAGAATGCATCTTACGGAGCAACAAACTGTGCGGAACGAACGGCATTATTTAAAGCAGTTTCGGAGGGGAAACGCAACTTTATTAAAATTGCGGTTGCTGCAAAAGATGGTTCGCCGGCATATCCTTGTGGGGTTTGTTTACAGGTTATGAATGAATTCATGCCGGAGGGAAGTGTTTTAGTGGAAGAGAACGGACAGATTATCGAATATACACTCCGACAATTATTGCCAAAGGGCTTTTCCCTGCAACAATCTACGACAAAAACAGAATAATAAAAGAACGAATCGGACATACTTTTCATATAATACTTATCTATCGTGATATGAACTATAGGAGGAATATATGAAAAGAAATCTGATTTTTGCAATTGGGGCGTTGGGAATCGGAATCCTGGCAGCCATTGCCGTATTGTCTTATGCATATTTTTATCCGCGCTTATATGTAGAAGATGAGAACGGTGAATATGTAAATGTGGAAACGACTTCCCAAAAGGAAACGTTTCCGGTAACGACGGAGACTATTTTTCAAATCGAATATTATTATCCGGATGAGGAAAAAAGACTGACTGAGGAAATTACGGAATTTCCCGAACTTTTGGGGTGCGATAAGGATGGTGTGATCAAATACCTTGACTATTATATGCAGCATCTGTCAAAAGAGGAACAGGAAAAAGGATTGCAATTCTTTGAATTGGCCTCTTATCATGATAATGTGCTCTGCCTCAGAAAGACTTACAGAAGACAGGGAAAGAAGGGTTATTACGCAAAATCTTTCAATGGTATGATTGTTATTTTGAATGGAGACGAGAGGACGGTTTATGAATATACACAGATCTCCATTCATCTTCTTCCGGAGGAACTTAAAGAAGAAGTCCGGCAGGGATATTATCTGGAGAATGAGGAAGAATTATACAGTTTTTTGGAAAATTACTCCAGTTAAATGGGGACATTAAAGGAGAAATAATGTGGTATATGATCTGATCATTATTGGTGCAGGAGCGTCAGGACTCGCGGCGGCGTGTAAAGGGATTATGGAAAATGCGAAATGCAAGATATTAGTCCTGGAAAAAGAGGCGATTGCCGGACGTAAGTTTCGTGCGGCGGGTAACGGAAAGTGCAATCTGACCAATTCGGAATTCAACGGGAAATGCTATCATTCCCAAAATCAATCGTTTATAGACAACTGGACGAATAGGCATTCCTACAGGGATGTGATCGATTTTCTGAATTCTATGGGAATCTGTCTGTATGAAAAAGACGGGTATTATTATCCTTTGTCCAATCAGGGCAAACAGGTGACGAACATCCTCTATGAAAAGAGTCGCCTTGCCGGAGTGGAATATCGCTTTGAGACAAGAGTAACCGATATTGAATGTATTGAATGTTTGGATATCCGGAGAGAACAACAAACGACTACGGATGTGTCTTGTTATGCTGTGAAAGCGGTTCAAAACGGAGGGGAAACCTGTTCTTTTCTGACAAGGAATCTTCTGGTTGCGACCGGTGGAAAGGCGGCACCGAAACTTGGTGGATGTGAGGATGGATATGAATTTTGTAAAAAGCTGGGACTTCAAAGAATCGATCCCTATCCGGCACTCAGCCCGATTTATGTAGAGGATCACAACCTTTCTCTGGCAAAAGGAGTGCGGTTAGATACAACGGTGACGCTCAAGGGAGAGGATCTGGACGTAAAGGAGTCCGGTCAGGTTCAATTCAATGAAAACAGCATTTCCGGCATTGTGATCATGAATTTATCCTGCTATCAGAATCGACGGTGTGATCAAAAATATCAGGTTTTTATTGATACACTGCCCACTTTATCATGGAATAATTTGAAAGAGTTCCTGTTGTCACAAAAAGAACATTTTCCGGAGGAAGCTTTGATATTGGCGCTTGATGGACTATTGCCGGAGACTTTTATACGATACATACTGAAACGACTTCGTATTGAGCAGAATATTCCGCTTAAGGATGTATCCGAAAAACAGTTTAACCGATTGACATCTGCTCTTAAAAAACTGGAATTTGCACCGGTTTATCGTGAGGATTATGATAAAGCACAGGTGACCGGTGGCGGAATTGCTACGGAGGAGATAATGATAGATTCCTTCGAATGTAAAAGACATCACAATCTTTATATTACAGGAGAACTGTTGGATGTAAACGGGAAATGTGGTGGTTATAACCTCACTTTTGCGATTCTTTCCGGAATTGAGGCAGCGAGAAGTGTAGTTTCAAACGGACAAAATCAAGTTATACATAATTAAAATGCAGAAAGGGAAAATGACAATGAAAAAAGGTAAAACAGTTATTCGAATATCAGCAATGATTATACTTTTCATCCCTTTATCAATCATATTGTTTTTGGAATTTTTCCCTACGGTCGGGAGAATTCCTGATAAAAAGAAGAGAGAAACGTTCAAAAAGAAAACTCCGATTTTTTATCGAAAGCAATTTCATAATCTAAATGAATTTCGGATGTTAACCGGTAAGGCGAAAAAAAAGAGAAGCGAAAGAGTGCGTCCGAAGAAAAAAATAAAAGTTAAAAAAACAGAGCATCTGGAACGGGCAAAACAGGGCGAGTTGAGGGTGACTTGGCTTGGACATTCCTCCACTCTTGTCCAGCTTGGCAACCAAAATATCTTTTTGGATCCGGTTCTGACAAAATGCACCTCACCGGTAAGCTTTGTTGGACCGTCACGTTTTTCGGAGATTGCGATGGAACCGAAACAGATTCCGGAAATAGATGTGTTATTCCTCTCCCATGACCATTACGATCATCTTGATTATCGAACAATCAAACGAATAAAGGATAAGGTAAGTCATTATGTGGTGCCGCTCGGAGTGGATAGTATTTTAACGGGATGGGGTATTGATGAGAACAGGATTCATGTCCTTGACTGGTGGGAGAGTATTGAGATTGACGGTGTGACTTATACGATGATTCCTTCCAGACATTTTGCGGGAAGAAACCCGATGAAGGCGAATCGAACACTTTGGGGTGGAATCCACATGACCGATCAGATACACAGTGTATATTATACAGGAGATACCGGTTATCATGATGTGTTTGAAAAGGTATATGAGTATTTTGGGGCAGTCGATCTGATGATGGCGGATTCGGGCCAGTACGATGAGGCGTGGGCGGATTCCCATATGAATGCAGAACAAGCTGTGCAGGCAGCGAAGGATGCGCACGCAAAATGGTTTCTGCCGGTGCATTGGGGTGCGTTTGTACTTTCGAACCATGCATGGGATGAACCGCCGAAAATGGCTGTTGCAGCCGCCGAAAAACTGGGCGTCAATCTTGCTACGCCACGTATCGGACAGACCGTTGATTATGATGAGATTGCAACATTTCACGAACACTGGTGGGAAGGTGAAAGAGATTAGATATGATTGAAATACGGGGAATTAAAGTTCCGGTCAGCAGGGACAACAGAAGGCTGGAACAGGTAATCATGAAAAAACTGCATTTAAAGACGGTACCGCACTACGAGATTATGCGACGTTCCATCGATGCCAGAAAAAAGCCGGAGATCTTTTATATTTATACCGTATGGGTATCCTTACATAATGAGAAACAGGTCACAGGTAAACTTCACGATAATAATATTATGTTAACGAATAGAAACGAGTATCAGTTTCCGGAAACCGGAAACGAAAAAATGAACCATCGGCCCTTCGTGATCGGTTCCGGACCGGCGGGTCTTTTTTGTGCATTGCTGCTTGCAAGGAAAGGCTATCGGCCAATCATCGTTGAGCGTGGTCTGGCAGTGGAAGAAAGAGTAAAGAAGGTCAATGCTTTTTTTGAAGGACAACCGCTTGACACAGAATGTAATGTACAGTTTGGTGAAGGTGGGGCAGGAACCTTCAGCGACGGCAAACTGAATACACAGGTCAAAGACAAATATGGACGGATTCGGTTTGTACTCAATGAATTTGTAAAACACGGAGCACCGGAGGAGATCCTTTATGATGCGAAGCCTCATGTCGGAACGGATTTACTGGTGAAGGTAGTAAAGGGAATCCGGGAGGAAATTGAATCCCTTGGAGGGACTTTTTTCTTTGATACCAAAGCGGTTGACATTAAAATTTGTGACAACCATATTTCCGGAGTGAAATTATCACATGGGGGACAGGAGAAGTGGGTCGACTTGGAACAGGTCGTATTTGCGATCGGACACAGTGCAAGAGATACTTTTACTATGTTGTACGAACATTCCCTTTCCATGCGGGCAAAGGATTTTGCGATGGGAGTCAGAGTGGAACATCCGGTGGAATGGATCAACAAAGCTATGTACGGAGACGGTCCGGCTTCCGATCTATTGCCGGCGGCACCCTATAAACTCACACATCAGACGAAGGATGGACGCGGGGTGTTTTCTTTTTGTATGTGTCCGGGCGGCTATGTTGTCAACGCGTCATCCGAAAACGGACATATTGCGGTAAACGGAATGAGTTACAGCGGAAGAAACGGAAGCAATTCCAATTCTGCGATCGTGGTATCGGTGAAAACAGAGGATTTTGACGGTGATTCTCCTCTTGCCGGGATGGAACTGCAGCGCAAATTGGAGCGAAGGATATATGAGGAGGGACATGGAAAAGTAGTCTCCCAACGGTATGAGGATTTTTGCCATGATGTTCCGACCAAAACTTTTGGGTTGGTGACTCCCCGGATCAAAGGAGAATATATGCCGGGAAATCTGCGTTCCTGTTTGCCTGATTTTATATCTGATGCTATAATAGAAGGAATGCAGGCTTTTGATAAAAAAATACCGGATTTTGCACATGGAGACACCGTGCTTTCCGGCGTGGAGAGCAGAACCTCTTCTCCGGTACGAATCGAGAGAGATTCTGATTTCTTGTCAAATGTCAAAGGCGTCTATCCTTGTGGAGAAGGCGCAGGCTATGCAGGTGGTATCATGTCTGCGGCAATGGATGGCATGAAGGTGGCGGAGGCGATGATCAGACGTTACCGACCGTTTGAAACTTAATAGAGGAGTTTCGCAATTAACCATGTTCAAATTTAGACAATTGCGAAACGCAAATTCAGACATTGCTTGATGTGCATAATGTACAGTATCCACCGCAGACGCACTTTCGTTCTTTCGCAGGTGCCCAAATACGGCACCAAAGTACCGACGCCTGTGAAACGGTCTGCTTGTGAATACTGTACATTATGCGCATCGCAAGCTACGGTTTTGATGCGTTTCGCAAACGCCTAAGGTTCAAATTAGAAGAGAGGAAAGAGAAATGGACGATAAAAAAATTGCCAGAATCAACGAATTATATCACAAGTCGAAGGGAGAGGGTCTGACCGACGAGGAGAAATTGGAACAACAGATTTTAAGACAGGAGTATCTGGATTCCATTCGCAATAATATGAAGGCCACACTGGATAATGTGAGCATTAAGAACCCGGATGGATCGATCACTCCACTCAAACTTGTCAGAGAGCGCAATGAGAATGCAAAGGTTTGACATTCACTTGATTCTTATAGAGACCTTTTTATCTCGATGAAAAAGGCACTTCACTTTTATGGATGGAGAAGGATATAAAGGGGTGAATGGATCACGTATGGAAACTGAAAAAATCAAAAATGAGAAGCGTTTAATCCGGCAGGCGATGAAAAGCAGGAGAGATCTGCTGACGAAAGAACAACAAAATTTGTATTCGAATCAAATTGCCGAATGGATTCAGAATTGTGACGCCTACATCCAAATGAAAAAAATTTGCATTTATCAGGCTTTTCGAAATGAGGTATCTTGTGATACAATATTACGAAATGCCCTGTTTGATGGGAAAATGGTATTTACGCCGGTGACTGATAAAGATAGTCGCACCATGGAATTTTACCGTATCACGGAAAATACAAGATGGCGGCAAGGCGCATATGGAATTATGGAACCGGACCTGGATGAAACGGTTTCTGCTTTATCGGAACTGTATCCGGATGAGCCGGCGCTGATTCTGATGCCGGGGCTTGCTTTTGACCGGGCAAAACACAGGATTGGATATGGCGGTGGATATTATGACAGATATCTGGCAGAGCACAGGGAACATATCACCGCGGCTCTTTGTTACGATTTTCAGGTGATCAATGCGGTATTGCCTCATGAAGAACATGACCGCGTGCCGGACTACATCATCACCAATCGGGAAATTATTATATGAGGAGTAGGTATGAAAGGAGTGTAGAAAAATGGAATTAGAACAAATGGGACAACTTGCAAAGGAGGCATCCAGAAGCCTGATCAAGCTTTCACAGCCGGTTAAAATGCATGTCTTTTATCGGTTGCCGGTAATTTAGTTGAAAATGTAGATACGATTCTGGAAGCGAATCAAAAAGATCTGGAAAATGGAATGAAGAACAATATGCCGGAGTCGCTGTTGGATCGATTGAAACTGACCAGGGATCGGATTGTCGGAATAGCGGACGGTGTCAGACAGGTCGCAAGACTGGAAGACCCGATCGGCGAGGTGATTTCCATGAAAGAGCGTCCAAACGGACTTTTGATTGGAAAGAAAAGGGTTCCGCTTGGCGTTATTGGTATGATATATGAATCCCGCCCAAATGTAACCGTGGATGCGTTTTCACTTTGCTTTAAGACCAGCAATGCAGTGATCCTGCGTGGCGGATCCGATGCGATTCATTCCAACATTGCATTTGTGGATATCATCAAAAAATCATTGGAAGAAAACGGAGTGACTCCGAATGCTGTATTTTTGCTGGAGGATACCAGCAGAGAGACGGCGACCAGAATGATGAAACTGAATGATTATATTGATGTGCTGATCCCGAGAGGAGGCGCCGGACTGATCCGTTCTGTCGTACAGAATGCGACCGTACCGGTAATAGAGACCGGAACCGGTAACTGTCATGTATATGTGGACGAGACCGCAGACGTGAATATGGCGGTGTCCATCATTAAAAATGCAAAGTTACAGAGATTGGGCGTATGCAACGCCTGCGAATCTCTGGTAATTCATAAAGGAATTGCGGATGAGGTACTTCCGAAAGTGCTTGCCATGTTAAAGGAAAACGATTGCGAAGTTCGCGGCGATGATGTGGTAAAACGTTTTGACAGCAGTGTGGTAGCGGCAACAGAGGACGACTATGCAACAGAGTATCTGGATAAGATTATTTCCGTCAAGGTTGTAGAGAATATTGACGAGGCTATCGCACATATCAACCGCAACTCCACCGGGCATTCCGAGGCCATTGTAACAAAAGATTATGACAATGCGCAGAAATTCTTAAACGAAATCGATTCCTCCGCAGTCTATGTCAATGCATCGACCCGTTTCACGGACGGATTTGAATTTGGATTTGGCGCAGAGATCGGAATCAGTACCCAGAAGTTACACGCAAGAGGGCCGATGGGGTTAGAGGCGCTTACGACTACCAAGTATATTATCTATGGAAACGGACAGGTGAGACCGTGACAAAACATGGGGAAAACCTGTTATTAACCCAAAATAATGTTAGGAGATAACCATGAATACAAAATTTACAGGAAGTAAGGATTATGTGGCGAGTGAAGAGTTGATGGCAGCAGTGGATGTGGCCATTGCCCTTCAAAAACCATTGCTAATAAAGGGCGAACCGGGCACCGGTAAGACAATGCTTGCAGATGCCATCAGCAAATCCCTTGACAAAGAGTTATATATCTGGAATATCAAGTCCACAACGAAGGCACAGGACGGACTATATGTATACGATACGATTCAACGTCTTTACGATTCCCAATTCGGAGAGGAAGGTGTGGATGATATCGGACACTATATCAAGCTGGGAAAACTGGGCGAGGCGTTTAAAGCGGACAAGCAGGTGATCTTATTGATCGATGAGATTGACAAGGCGGATCTGGAATTTCCGAATGATCTGTTATGGGAACTGGATAAAATGGAATTTTATATCCACGAGACCGGGGAGACGGTCAAGGCAAAGGAACGTCCTATTGTGATCATCACTTCCAATGCGGAGAAGGAGTTGCCGGATGCTTTCCTCAGACGATGCATTTTCCATTACATCACGTTTCCGGAAAAAGAACAGATGGCCGAGATTGTACATGCCCATTTTGAAAATCTGGAAGAAAATGTGTTGCAAAACGCAATGGACACCTTCTACTGGATTCGTTCCGTAAAGGATGTCAGAAAGAAACCGAGCACCTCCGAATTGATCGACTGGATCCGGGCTTTGCTGATCAGCGGAATCGATACCGAGCATTTGCGGGAAGAACTTCCGTTCCTTGGAGTTCTTTTGAAAAAAGACGAAGATCTGGAAGCTGTCCGGAAAGCAAAGTTATATTAGTAACAAACTACCTTAAAGGAGTTAACATGTTCTTAGAATTTTTTTATACGTTAAAAGCAAAAGGATTGGATATCTCCATGACGGAATGGCTGACCTTGATGGAAGCGTTGGATAAGGGGTTGATTGAATCCAGTTTTTCCAACTTTTATTACATCAGCCGTATGATCCTGGTAAAATCCGAATCGGATTATGATAAATTTGATTTGGCATTTGAGGAATTTTTCCACAATATCAAATCAGAGGATGAGATTTCCGAGCAATTGCAGCAATGGCTCCACAAAGGGGAAGAGATGGAGTTCGATAAACAGAACAAAGAAATGTATGCTTTTAACCAACAGCGGAATGCGGACGAAGTAAAGCGGATGTTTCGGGAACGCCTTTCCGAGCAGAAGTCGGAGCACAACGGAGGGAATTACTGGATCGGTACTTCGGGCGGTTCTGCCTTTGGACATCATGGACGAAATGTGGGCGGTATCCGGGTCGGAGAACAGGGCGGCATGCAGAGCGCTTTTCAAGTGATGGGAGAGCGCAAATACGAAGATTTCCGCAATGATAAGGTTCTCAATATGCGTCAGTATCAGGTTGCGTTCCGGAGACTTCGCCAGTATTCTTCCAGACTGGATGTGCCGCGCACGGAACTGGATATCGATAAGACAATTCAGAAGACCTGTGACAACGGTGGGTATCTGCAGCTGGAATTTGATCGTCCGAGAAAAAATACGGTAAAATTATTGCTGCTCTTTGACTGTGGCGGCACCATGATACCGTTTATGGAACTTTGTAATGAGTTATTTCAGGCGGTTCACAAGGCGAATCACTTTAAGGATGTGAAAACTTACTATTTCCACAACTGTATTTATTCCAAGGTATATAAGACACCGGAGTGCGAGATTGGTGACTGGGTGGATCTGGACTATCTGTTTCGGCATTATGACAAGGATTACAAGGTGATCATCGTCGGGGATGCTCAGATGGCACCGGAGGAATTATTGGATTTAAATGGCAATTACAGGGGGCCGAACGATGGTCGCTCCGGATATGAGTGGTGTCAGCTTTTAAACAGCAAATACAAGAAATGCGTATGGCTGAATCCTCGTTATCATAAGGAATTGACGAGGATGCATTGGATGGAATCCGAGGATAAGTTATCGAAACTGTTTAAAATGTACACGTTGTCCGTAGATGGACTGAAGGAAGCGATCACATATCTTTTAAAGAACAAATAGAATAACTTTGAAATTCAAAAGAGCATATTAGGCGATTGCGAAACTCCGATTTACATCTTTTTCATTGTGCATATTATATAGTTCCATCGCAGACACGAGCTCTGCATACCTTCGAACTAAGCTCAC